>CAZJBB010000355.1:0-1544 GCA_964543995.1 uncultured Bacteroidales bacterium | reverse complement strand
TGTTATACAAACCTTCAAGGAACAAAGTAATAGAGAGATTTTTGTTTTGAGTTTGCCATGTTTGTAAAAAGCCCTGAGAAAATGTTGAAGTTGTTGAAGACTCTGTTCCTATTACTGGCTCACCAACAGATGAAGCTATATAAGTACCAGTGGAAGTATAGTCGCCCCCTCCAAGAGAATTTGCCACTGAAGGATTTACTTGAATTTGGGCATAGATAACAAAAGGAGAAAAAAGCAAGCTAAGGTAGAAAACTATCTTTTTCATTAATTTAATTATTTGTGGTTTATAAACATCTCGAAAATTGATCGCACAACGATTTTTGACAAGTATCTTACAAAAATTGATTAAATTCCGTATTACGATTAAACGATTTAAAGTTTTTCTGTTTTTTTGGTTTATTTACTGATTAAGGAACGAACCATTTTTATCCACTTTTAAGGACTGTTGATTTATCTGTCAAATCACTGTAATAAGAAAAGTGGTTTATGATACTGCTCTTGCGTTTACTTTTTTCATTAGAACGCTTTTGTAGGTAATTCTATCTATTCTCAAGATGAGTTACATTTTCTTGCCAATTTTTCTGGCAGCATGAAACCAGTTTTTTATAGTTTCATTTCGTTTGTTGCCTATATTTGTTCGATGTGACTCGACAGCAGCTTTTGCCCAATTATTTTCTTCAATTGCTTTCTTTAAATTAGGAAAATGGGTAACTAGTCTTTTTGTCCCACAATTAAATGCTAAATCTAACAGGCCGAGCTGAGTTGGACGTGGAAGATCCTCAAAATTTGAAAAATTATGCCTTAATTCCCTGACAAAAGTCCTTACCCTAATTTTTAGCAAATCTCTGCTGACAGTTGATTCCAATTCAAGTGAAGTATATTGCTTATATTTTTCAGCCCTCAGATTTTTAGGTGCATTTTTGACATTATCGTAATCTGTCCGAATTTCTTCTTTATTGGCTGGTTTTTTTGTGCTTCTAAAAATGAAAGGAAGTTTTTGTGCTTCCTCAACACTTGCCAAGTAATTCCCGACTCCGGCTGTTACTAATCCCTTTGAGTCCTGATACATGTGCAATATTTCTCCTTCAAAATCTTTGCCTTTAATCAATTCTTCAAAATCCGAATAGCTCTCCATTAATTAGAAAAGTATATAAGTTGGTATTACTTTCGATTAGAAATCAATATGTGGAATCTAATTCAGTAAGTTAGGAACAATATAATTTCGCCCATCAAGATTAAACAAATATTTCTTATATGCTTGGTCTTGAAGTAATGTAGGTTGTCCGAATACGGTAATAAAACATGGGTGCATCTATCAAATCTGAAGGATATTTATCTAAACCAAGCTGAAGTTCAATCCACCAGGTATCAATATCATAATGGTTGTATGCAACCAATCCTTTAATAAACCGGATATTTGCTCCTTTAGGTAATGTCTTTGTTGATGAAATATTATTAAAGATGGAAAGTATTGAATCGGTGACGGGATACTGGTCACGATCCCATGCTCTCAGAGCCGCTAAAAGTTCCTCCTGTGTTAAAAC
>CAZJBB010000354.1:0-1546 GCA_964543995.1 uncultured Bacteroidales bacterium | reverse complement strand
GGCTACCGCTGCCTCATGTACCTCACCAAAGAAGCGACCCAGACCTCTCGCGCGGTCACGAATCCGCAGCGCGCGCAATACGACCGTTTCGTGGGAGTCCTGAACGACCGCCTGGGGCAGACCTGGGCTTTCACCGCGGAAACGGCCAGCCTGCCAGGAATCAACGGAAACCTGATCCGCCTCTATAATGCGGACGGGCAGGAATTCGCGGACTTCGGAATTTACACTGACGGCACGGTTTACCAGTACGAGATCGCCGATGCGGGCGGACCCGCGCCGCTGGATTTCACCTATGCCTTCACCAACCAGGACAGCACCTGGGATTACTCACTGCAACTGACCACCAACGCCACCGTTCCCAGCCTGGACGTCACGGCCTCGTGGAAAGTGCCGCCGCCCTTGTACTACCGCGCCGCCACTGCGGCCTTCCGCGGCCTGTTCATCAGCGCCGACGACGCGGACTTGGAGCGACAGGTGTCTGTGCATCGGACCAACAAGACGGGTTTGCTCCAGCACGACCTTCGGGAATACAACTTCAACCCGCGCCACGAGGCCTTTCGCTAGAATAAGGACATGAAAATCATTTTCCACCGGAGACAAAGAACCAGCGGCGCGACGCTAGTGGAGATGGTCGCCGCGATCATCATCCTGGGCCTGGTGGTCACCGGGGTCGCCCAATTCCTCCTCGTCAGCAAGATAAACGTCTACACGGACAACGTGAAAACCGGCGTGCTGCAGGCGCTTTCAGACACGATCGTAAAATGCCAAACCATGAGCGTGGGTGAAACAAACGTTCCCGTTGGCGACGATCTGCTGCCGCACATATCAAGCGGGACGATGCGTCTGGAGAAAAGCGGGCCGGCCAATGGCGTCTACACCCTGCAAGGCAGCGTCACCTGGCGGGCCTTCCCCCACGGTGACGACAGCTTTCTGTTCCACGAGCAGCTGACACTGGCAGTGCCGGAGTAGCCGCGCCCGGGGCCACGCCTTATTCCACGACCACGCAGGCAACGCGCCTGGCATCACGGTAACGCGCCGCCCGGGTTTCTTCCGAGCCGCTCTCGTCGATGGCCTGGTCGAGCACCGTCATGAAATAGGCCCGGGCGCGGTCCACCACGAAGGAGTCCTGCTCCATGGCCTTCTGCCAGGACTGGGTGTTCTGCGCCAGAATTCGCAGCAACTCTTCAAGCAGCACCTGGTCGCGCACGAGCGCGGCCTTGGGGTCACTCCTGGATATGCGGGCGGCTTTGCCTTCCACATACGCCATCAGGTGGATTTTGGCGCCTTCGGGCGTCTGCAGCAACGGGTTCCACTGCCGGCAGAGGGAAACAAGGGTCTTTTGCGCGACCTCGCCCAGCGCGGGATCAACAATCCCGCGATACAGTCTTTGGCGCACCAGTCCGAATGCCGTGCGGGGCTGGTCCAAGAACGCACGCAACCGCGGCAAGCGCCCGATCTTCTCGGCGAAGAAGGCGACCGTTTCCGGGCTCAGAGGCAGAAAGCGGAGCCGGACGAAAAAGTCCGGCTTCATCCCGGATTCCCGCAG
>CAZJBB010000353.1:0-1556 GCA_964543995.1 uncultured Bacteroidales bacterium | reverse complement strand
TTGTTCTTGGTCCCACGGCCCGCTGCGCAAACACTGGGTGCTGGCGGCTGGCACACCCAAAAATCTCGATGATCTTCTTGAATTGAATGGTGAAAGAGCTCAAATCCTAAAGTATAATTCTTCGTCATAGTTGCAATTATTTGGAATCTAAAATATTAAGATTTACTTTTATGAAACTATTTGTGGGAAAATAATTAGATTACAAACTATAAATAAACTTAAAATAGCAAAATCTGAAGTGAAGAAAATACTTAAAATAAACGTCCCGACCATGAGCCGGGTACGTCAAACCGAAGATGCTATCTTCGGTGCTGTTAATTGTGATGCAAATATAAACATTTTTTAATAATTTTAAAAATGCAAAAAGTTATTACTTATATCGACGGGTTTAACCTTTACTTTGGCTTAAAAGAAAAAGGTTGGAAACGATACTATTGGCTAAATTTGGTTGCACTTTCAAAAAGTTTATTAAAATCTGGTCAGAATTTGCAAAAGGTCAAATATTTCACTTCCCGAATATCGATACCGTATGAGAAGGCAGATCGTCAAAATGAATATATTGAAGCACTCGAAACTTTACCCGAAATACGCATTTTTTATGGAAAATACCAAACCAACAATTTAACCTGTAATAAATGTGGACACATTATGTTGAAACCAAATGAAAAGATGACCGATGTGAATATTGCAGTAGAGATGCTTGCGGACGCTTTTTTGCATAGTTTCGATGTTGCAATTCTTATTTCTGCTGACAGCGACCTTACGGGATCAATAAAGCATATTAGGAAAATGTTTCCCGAAAAGATTGTTATTATAGCCTTTCCCCCTTCGAGATTTTCGTACGAACTACAAAAGGTGGCAAATGCTGCTTTTCCGATAGGAAGAAAAAAATTTGCCGAAAGCATTTTTCCTGACTATGTAACCAAAAAAGATGGACATGTTTTAAAACGTCCTGAACGCTGGCAAAATCCTGAATATAAATAAATTAATCATATAATTAGATACTTTAAAAAATTAAGTATATCTAAACCAACACTAAAAACCTCAACAATCTCGTATTTGCTATTTAATTTCATAATCATTTCCTTTGTTTTGATATTAACCACATAATTTAATCACGATGAACGAATTAGTGACCCAAACCGGTGCCATCTTAGGACAGGCAGCCGAATTGTTGAAAATCCCTGCCATTGGCGGTGCAGTAACTGGATTATTTGGCTGGCTCGGCAATGTTTTTACGAAAAAGGCTGCAAAAGAAAAACTTGCGTTGATCGAGCAAAACCAGCACAGCGAGGATACCATTACCGGTCTCAAAGCAAACCTTGAATCGGTTCTTGAAGACAATGAAGAACTGCAAAAGGAATTGGCTGAAAAGCTAAAAGAGATTGAAAGGTTGATGAAGGAAAATGGTATTAAGAATATCACCAAAACGAATACTGTAATTGTCTCTGGAACAGGTCATGTAACAACAGTTGATATCAACAAAAGTACAATCACAATAAATAGGTAATAGATCGGAAGAGCACACGTCTGAACTCCAGTCACCTGAAGCTATC
>CAZJBB010000352.1:0-1559 GCA_964543995.1 uncultured Bacteroidales bacterium | reverse complement strand
AGCAGTGGTTTTACAAATGGTTTGGCTACAATTACTGTATATCCTTTACCTCAAGGTAGTTTGTACGGTTATGCAATTTGTTTGGGTGGAAATGGATATTTTATTTTTAATGCAACAAATGGAACAGGACCATTTTCGCTTGTAATCAATAGTGTCACTTATACAGGAGTTATGAGTGGAGTACCTTTTTACGTGAATTTAAATCCTGTTATTACAACAACCTACACACTAACTTCAATTACAGATAATCACGGATGTACCCGAAACACCGGGATAACCGGAAGTTCTGCTACGATTACTGTAAATCAATTACCAAGCATAACCACGACAGGGATTGCAAATCCTATTTGTTTTAATTCAGTATCTCAGACATCATTAACCTACACTGCAACAACAAACAACCCTTCATCGTATTCAATTGATTGGCTAAATACTATTCCAGATCAAAATTCAACCTTCTTTACATTTCTTCCTACAGGAGGGAGTGTTACGGGAATAAACATTTCTATAGGGACACCTGCCGGAACCTATACTGGCACAATGACAATTACCAATGCAGCAAATTGTTTAAATACATTCCCTATTAGTCTTACTATCAATCCAAAACCTACAGTTACCGTAACTTCCTCCCCCAATCCAATTTGTGATAATTCATCTACATTAACAGCAAGTGGAGCTTCCACCTATTCTTGGCTTCCCACACCCAGCACCGGACCAACAAAAATAGTGGCACCCTATGTAAATACTACCTATACTGTTATCGGGACAAGTATTGCCGGGTGTACTAATACAGCAAGTGTAACAGTTAATGTAATTTCTGCTGACGTTTCATTATCAGAAGCAACTAATTGGAAGCATTGTGTTTCAGGAGGGAATGTTACATGGACAGCTTGTGTAACAAATACTTCAACAACTCAAGCGACAAATCAAAGTTATCAAATAAATTGGGGAGATCCTCAAGATACTGTTCATTATAATGCTGCTACACTCACAACAACATGTCATACTTACAATTCGATTGGTAATTTTCCCGTTGTTGTGACAATTACAAATGGAAATTGCGTAAGAACAAGAACTTACTATTTTTTTAATGGAAGTAATCCACAAGGCGGAATTGATGGGCCAGGTAATTACACTGTTTGTATGCCGCCAAATTATTCTATAGATTTTGGTTTCACTCCAAATTCACTTAATAATCCTGATGGGACAACCTACACAATAAATTATGATGATGGTAGCCCGCTAGATGTATTTACACAGCCACCACCGCTAAACGTTTCTCATATTTACACATCAAATTCATGTGGTCACACATCTTTAGATGGAATGCCAAACTCTTTTGCAATAAAGTGTATTGCGCAAAATCCATGTGGACTATCGAATTCGTATATATCACCAATACAGATTAGTGAAAAGCCAGTAACAAGCTTTTCTCAGAATCCTGCAAACGGATGCGTAAACTCGAATGTAACATTTACATCGACTAGTACCGGATGCTTTATAGATGGAAATAATAATGCAACAACTACAGTTACTCATAATTGGTCAATCTCTCCAGG
>CAZJBB010000351.1:0-1569 GCA_964543995.1 uncultured Bacteroidales bacterium | reverse complement strand
TACGAGCTAGCTTCAGGTGACTGGAGTTCAGACGTGTGCTCTTCCGATCTACCTGATCCCGTGGGTTAACAAAATCCCTTCCTTCATTTCCGATGGACAGGGAATTGTCATCCTCGCCCGGGACCGGAAGCTGGAAATGAGTCGCCTGCCAGATGCAACAATCGACCAATTGCCCGAGGCGGGAAGGACCGAGTCCTATGGGCAGACCGATTTCGCTCCGCTGGCCGTCAAAGCTTGGGGAGGATCCTTCCCCGGACTCTTCCGCATGGGCGAAAGCCGGGTGCCATTCGCTGTCTCCACCCAGGCGGTTCCGAACTCCACCCTTTCCATCTGGGTCGTCGCGCAGATGGGCGAACTGGCGACAATCCGCTCCGACTGCCAGGTCTTCTTCCTCCTTTGCGGCGCGGGCGGCAGCCTGCTGATCTTTCTCGCAGGCGGCCTGCTCATCTACGGGAGGAAGCTTGTTCTCGCGCGGGCCGAAGCGCTTCAGGCCAGCGTCGCCAAGGGACAGTTCCTCGCCACCATGAGCCACGAGATCCGCACCCCGCTCAACGGGGTCATCGGGTTTTCCTCCCTTCTCATGGAAACCCGTCTCGACCCGGAGCAGAGGGACTTCGTCGGGACGATCATCAAAAGCGGAGAATCGCTTCTCACTCTCGTCAACGACATCCTGAATTTCTCGAAAATCGAATCCGGGAAAATGGAACTGGAGGATGTGGATTTTTCCCCTCGGGAAGTCATCGGATATTGCATGGAGATCATCCGGCCGGACGCCGACCGCAAAAGACTTCGCACCCGGCTGGAATTCCTCCCCCACTGCCCGGAGCAGGCGCGCGGCGACATGAACCGCTTCCGGCAAGTGTTGAACAACCTGCTCGGCAATGCCGTGAAATTCACCTCGGCCGGAGAAATTGCAGTGGTCACCTCGTGCCTGGCGTCCGAGGCTTCGCCGGTCGCCACTTGGGTGATTGAGGTCAGGGACACCGGCGTCGGCATCACCCCGGAACAACAGAAGATCATCTTCGATCTCTTTACCCAGGCCGACACCTCAACGACCAGGAAATTTGGTGGCACCGGGCTCGGGCTTGCGATCAGCCGGCGCCTCGTGGAACTGATGGGCGGCACGATCGGCGTGTCGAGCAAACTGGGCCAGGGAAGCGTATTTACTCTCCGGATTCCCATGGGGATCCCGGAGGAAAGCAGCCTCCTCCCCTCCTCTGCTCCATCACTTGTGGAATCCGTCACCGTCCGGAAACTCGCAAAGATGGCGGAAACTTACCCGCTCAACATTCTCCTAGCCGAAGACCACTCCACTAACACGAAGCTGTTCCTGTTTCTTCTCGAACGGCTTGGATACCATGCCGACAGCGTGGACGACGGAAAGGCTGTCCTCGAGGCCATGCAGTCGAATTCCTACGACGTGATTCTCATGGACATCCAGATGCCGGTCATGGATGGATGCGAGGCTGCGAGAGAACTGAGAAGCACCTTCCCTGAAGACCGCCAGCCATGGATCATCGCCCTCACGGCAAATGTCCTGGAAACAGAGAAGAATCGATGCTTCGAGGC
>CAZJBB010000350.1:0-1571 GCA_964543995.1 uncultured Bacteroidales bacterium | reverse complement strand
AAATCATTATCAAGAGAATAACGATAAGGTTTAATTTGCTCATTTCGATGTTATTCGATTTGTTGCTGCCTTCATGGTTGTGCTGCTTCATGCTTATGAAGGTTGGTGTGGATGGTATGGACATCCGGGGATACTAACCCATGGCACCTACAAAGATTTCTCGACTGGTGGCAAGTATGTGGATCAATTAATGAAAAACCTTGGCATTGGGGTGGATATCTTCTTCTTGTTGAGCGGTTTTCTGATTACCTATATTCTTTTGGAAGAAAAAAAGAAGTACCAAAAAATTAATATCGGCAAATTCATGATCAGAAGAACCTTGAGGATTTGGCCCTTATATTTTCTGTTAGTCATACTATCGCCACTAATTGTTTCCTGGCTTGATTCAACTCCAACACCCAATTACCTGGCCAATATTTTTTTCGTGGGTAATTTCGATATCATACATATTGAGCGTTGGGTGTATCCCTTTTCGCACTTTTGGTCAATTTGTATTGAAGAGCATTTTTATTTAGTTTGGCCGTTTTTGATTGCTTTTGTGCCTAAGAAGCATTTATTGTCGTT
Organism: uncultured Bacteroidales bacterium; assembly: GCA_964543995.1. Classification (GTDB taxonomy): domain Bacteria; phylum Bacteroidota; class Bacteroidia; order Bacteroidales; family CAIXTV01; genus CAIXTV01. The sequence goes on along the minus strand of CAZJBB010000350.1, from coordinate 1,007 downwards.
GTTTTCCATGATAATAATTGGAAGCATCGCATTTAGGGTCTATTCTTGTTATTCACTTGTATATCCTTGGTACACTTTGTTTTTGCATACCTTAAGTCGTATCGATGTACTGGTGATAGGTGCTTTGGGAGCCTTATTCTACTCCGAAAAGCCTTATGCCTTTGCTTTGCCAAGAGTAGTTCGTTTTTCCTTGTTTGCAATCCTTGTTTTTGCGTTAAGCCTTGAATCTGTTAGTCTTTGGGATTCAATTCTCATGGCCGGTTTTAAAAAATACTTCTATATCGGTATCATTTCTGTGTTATTATTAGATTACAATTTCAATTCCACCAGAAAGCACCGGCTACCGAAAAATAGCTGGATCCATTATTTTGGACGCGTTTCTTATGGAATTTATATGTACAGCAATATCATTCTCCTGATTGTGATTAAGAAGATTATGTGGGAAAATCAAATCACCAATATTTGGGTTTTCTTTGGTTTAGTTATCTCATTATCTATTCTAATTCCTATCATTAGTTATGAACTTTTTGAAAAGCATTTTTTGAAAATCAGCAAAAGGTTCCGAATCATTAATGTGGGCAGGTAGAACTCAGCTGCTTTTCAGCTTGTTTTCGACAGAAACGCCGGAAAGTGGAAATGCGGTAGTTTGAAGAAGAAGAAAGGTTCTCGCAAATTTCCACCAGAATGTAAGACCGATTTCGCGGAAAATTGAGCTGAAGTATTTTATGTAATATGCTCCTCTACTGAATGTGAAAGAGAGCATTGTGCTTTTTACAAATTGGCTAAGATGGATTCAAATTCCTTGTAACTAATAATGCTGGTTCTTTTATATTTCATTAACGACAATAAATCTTTATCTCCCGTAATTAAATATTGGGCTTTCCCTTTGTCAGATAATTCAAGAAGGAAATTATCTTTTGGATCTCGGCAAATATTTGGTTCTTTTGTAATTTCAATTGAATCACCAATTCCTGAAATTAATTTTAGCAAAGACTCAACATCCTTTT
>CAZJBB010000349.1:0-1578 GCA_964543995.1 uncultured Bacteroidales bacterium | reverse complement strand
CCACCGCTGATTATATTGGCTGATTAATGGCTTGTTCAAAGCTTGCGCCTCTAATCATGGCCTGCCAAACCTCATTCGGTGTGCGCCAATTGAGCACTTTTCGGGGGCGGGTATTAAGCCGATAAGCGATCTTGTTAAGCACAGCGTGACCCACATCATCGAGTGGAAAGCCCTTAGGCAGATACTCCCGGATTAATCCATTGACGTTCTCGCAACCGGCGCGCTGCCAAGGGCTGTGAGGGTTGCAGAAGAACACCTTGATACCTGTCGCGGCAGTCAGGCGGCGATGTTCTGACATTTCACTGCCCTGGTCGTAAGTAAGGGTCTGGCAGAATGGTGGCGGCACGGTACGTAGCACCTGCCGAAAGCCGCGATAGGTTGACCAGGCATCGTGATGTTCCAGCTTAACAAGCCGTATATGGCGACTGGTCCGTTCATACAAGACTCCTACGGCCTGCGACGGTTTGCCCTGACCGATCACCAGATCGCCCTCCCAATGTCCTGCAGTGAGCCGATCCTCAGCCTCAATTGGTCGCTCGGTAATCAAGTGTTCAATCCAGCGCCGCCGACGCTCGGCAGAGCTTCCTGCTTGTTTATAGGGGCGACCATTGCGTCTCAGGCAGCCAATCAGTTCGCGCTTGAGCTCACCTCGTGGCAGTACGTAAATGGCTCGATAAATGGTTTGATGGCTCACCCAGAACTCCGGTCTTTTGGGGTGTCGCGCTTTGAGACGCCGGGCGGCTTGTTGCGGCGATAATCCCCGCCGTAACTGCCGTATCACGTTCCACCATAACCCATTTCTCAGACCGTGTGGCGGAAGTCGCGCCTGTCTTCGAGCCTTACGGCGACGCCGTTCCGCATGCTGGTGAGCCGTTACGCCAGAGTAACTCTCTGCCCCGTTACGCTGGATCTCCCGGCTTATGGTCGCGTTAGAGCGCTGGAGCAGACGGGCAATCAACCGACAACTCCAACCTAGCGATAACCCAATCGCAATCTGTTCCCGCTCTTCAGCACTCAGGTGTTCGTAACCTTTTCCCATTGGCAACTCCCCTTTCGCTCTTCACAATAAAGGTGTTGCACTTGTAATGGAAACCCGCCGAGGGGCAGGTCTGCAACGCCCGTGCTTATTGCTTCTTCAACATCCATATGCCTGAGTCCTATTGTTTACGGGCGTCTTCAGCTATTCAATAAATTGACTTCACAATTCAGTCCATCTGCAGCCACGCCCGGATCACCAGCAACCCCGCAAAAGTTATTACCAAATGTTCCACAGACTGAGGCGAGCGCTGGTTTTTTGTTATATTAGACGCCTCATTCCAAGACAGGCCGTGCTTTGCCTCAGGATCAACCGTCACCGGCCATGATGGATCGCACAAAGGATCACCAACGCATGAAAAAGAAGCTTCTCTGGACGGCCGTTGGCGTGGCGTTACTGGGCGCTGCCGCTGCATATTATTTCACTCGCAGCGAGACTCCGGAAGCTCCGTCCGGGCGCCGAGGCATGGACGGTGGGCGACCGGTTCCGGTGGTGGCAGCGGCCGTGCAGCGCGGCGATATCGAGGTGATCATTAGATCGGA
>CAZJBB010000348.1:0-1622 GCA_964543995.1 uncultured Bacteroidales bacterium | reverse complement strand
TCTACAACATATTGGGCACCGAAATCAAACGAATAGAAAGCACTTATGAAGCAGGTAGTCATTTGTTGAAATGGGACGGAAAAGATGCAAAGGGAATACCCCAGGCAGCAGGTAATTACATGATTCGCTTACAGAGCGGAAATTACACCCAAGTCATTAAGGCTACTTTAGTAAGATAATTCAAAGAGTATTAATAAATATCGAGTATTTACATTTTATGAAATCAGAACACAAATTATTTAAAGGAAAAACATTAGCCATTTTATCCGGTGGCGGAGACACGCCTGCCATTAACTCCAGTATTGAATGTATCAGAAACCGAGCTTCTATGCTGGGGTATAAAGTATATGGAATACGAAAGGGATGGAAGGGTTTGCTGGGAGATGGCGACATTGTTGATCTGAGTCATCAGCCCTATGATGGCATATATGGAGGAACCGCTTTATTGTCCAGCCGAACCAATCCTTTTCCATCGAAAAAGAACCCTGAAAATCGTGTGCCTCAAATTTTACAAAACATCAAACGCTACAAAATTGATGTCTTGGTTTCTATTGGAGGAGATGACACTAACGGAGCCGCCAAGCGCCTTTATGAAACAGAAGGTATACCAGTGATAGGATTTCCAAAAACCATTGACAACGACTTACGCACCCGAAGTATGCATGATTTTAATGGTAACTCCATTGAAGCGGTACTTTGTCCCGGATTTCCATCCGCTGCAAAAGGGATGATGGAGTTTACTTCCCGATTGAAAACAACTGCTGAATCTCACTCACGTATTTTGGTTGTAGAAGTGATGGGAAGAGATGCCGGGTGGCTTACCGGAACTACCGTTTTTGGAGGAGCTGAACTGGCTTTGGTCCCTGAATTTGAAATGACTAAAGAACGCAAGGATTTTTTCATGGAAACCGTTAAAGAAACCTATCTGCGCTCACCCAAAAAATCGATTATCATTGCCGTTTCCGAAGGGGTAAGATGGTATGACGAAGCGAAGGGGAAAGTAGATATGGTGTATGCCAGTTCCGAATTGGACGAATATGGTCATCCTCGTTTTGGAGGAATTGGTGGCGTAATTGCTTCCGAAATTACAGCCAAAACCGGGATTGATGCCCGTGCTCAAATTTCAGGCTACTATGCCCGGTCCGGTGATTGCCGGAATTACGATCGCCGCTTAACCATGACCTTAGCAGATAAGGTGGTAGATTTATTGCTTCGTGAAGAATATGGTCAAATGCCGGTAATGAACAAAATTGTACCGTTCCGGGAATTGGAGGAATTTCATACCTCATCCATCGATATGGGACAAGTAGGAAACTGTCCCCTCGATCCTGCCTATTTTGACATAAACACTTTTAAATTTACGCCCGCTTATCACGATTTCTTGCAACTGATTTTAGGCAAACCCCATTTCTTGAATTTCGAAAATGAATTTCCTAAGGTGTTGCCCATGTAATATAAATCAAGAATGAGGGTTATAGATAATAAATTCAAAAATCCTTAACCCTTGTTCTTTCTTTCTATAAAAAACTTACTTTTGCAATTCCAAAAGCGGTAGTAGCTCAGTTGGTAGAGCGTCAGCTTCCCAAGCTGAAGGTCGTGGGTTCGAGACCCATTTACCGCTC
>CAZJBB010000347.1:0-1662 GCA_964543995.1 uncultured Bacteroidales bacterium | reverse complement strand
CATACGATATAGCTTCAGGTGACTGGAGTTCAGGCGTGTGCTCTTCCGATCTCTTTCACACTTTTTCCGATATAGCTAAAGTAGATATATTCACGTGCTGACAATATTGTATCTAAAAAAAGCTGCTTGTCATTTTCCTTTTTGCTGCGGTCACCTAAAAGAGTTTCCTGCGCAATTAAATCGAAACCCAAAAATTTGTCCTTCCGTGGGAATTTGCCGCTGTTCAGACCTAAAAAAGCGACCACTTTACAGGGCAGTCCCCTTGCTGGAATACACGATGAGAATGTGACTTTCCCAGAGTTGAAACCAAACTCACCTGATTGATCTATTAATGCCGATTTTATTCCCTGATAAAATACATTGAATGACAAGGGCTGCGACATTATTTTTTCTGCTTCTTCTTGCTGGCTGATTTGTCGGTAAATCGATGTTAATTCAGTTTTGTCTGTATTTTCAACCTGTATCATCTTATCCAAAACTTCTTCCGATATAAATTTTCTCCACTCAAGAAGTGTTTTTGTGTTGTTCTTAGCATCAATAACTTTTCCAAGTTCATCTACAAATGCTTTTAATCGGAATAGTTGCTGCCCGCTTTTTCCGTCTAAATCTTCGAATGGATATATACTGACTGCTTCATTGGGTATATCATACGATTTATTTGTAAGCATGGCATAACCAAAAGCCAGTTTTTTCAGTCCATATTCCCAGCTTACATATTGCGTGTCGTCTTCCACGCGTCCTTTCCGTCCAAATCGAATGTTGGCCTTACTAACAAGATCCCTGATATTGCTAGTATCGGTAAACCCAAATCTGGACGCTATTGATTTTGTCTCGAGCAGACTGACCACCTTTTCAGAAGTAAAATCATCTTCATTAAAGTCCAGAATTTTGATTAGTGCAGTAATAATCGATTCTTTTTGTCCTGCCGAAATCCCTGAAATTTTATATGGAATCTGGTACGATGCATTTTTAAAAACAGCTTTAATATAGGGCGCATAAACATCAATATCGGTAGTTAGCACTAAAATATCCTTTGGATTCAGGTTCTCCTTTTCCTTAGATTTAATGTCAACTAAATAATTATACAACATCTCCACTTCTCTGGCTTCAGTATATGCCGAATTGATTTGAATACTGTTATCGTTTAATACTTCGTCTGGTATACTATCGATTGCAGCTAAAGGTTGGTTGTTATAAATCTGGTATTGGATTTTGTGTAGCAAACTATCAGGAATTGGTTCCACCGAACAGCTTGAATCATTACCTATTTTAAGCATTGAAATAAGCTCCCTTGAATTACCTCCCAAACTCACCAGAAGTTCATTTTTAAATATCCCATTTTCAGGGATTTCGTGTACCGGCAATACTACAAAATGGGTGAAGTCGATGATGGTGTTGAGCTCTTTGTAAATTTCCAAATGGAAAGGGCTGTAAATTGAATTTCCAAAAAAGTTGACAACCGGAAATTTCAGTTTCACAAGTTGTATGTTTTCTTCTATTTTAAGCGCATTCAATATTTCTTCTTTCATTCTTTTTTTAGGAAAGAAATGATCCGAATGGGTGTTTAGCTTTTCCCATAACCATTGTTGCCATTTTTCTGTATCTGATTCGGGATTTAGAAGTTGATTGTCATCCCATTTGCTAACCATTTCCTCCCGATAA
>CAZJBB010000346.1:0-1665 GCA_964543995.1 uncultured Bacteroidales bacterium | reverse complement strand
TAGATGAGGGAGTGATAGGATAGATTGCTGCCACTTCACTAAACATGTAGGCAATATATGCTGCGGCATAATTTCCATCACATGTTTTGAAATTTTTTGATTTTTCCATTTTTTAGTAGATTTTACTGTTTGTAGCTTAAAACCAATAAATTGCTTGGTTTACGATTTCTCGGCAAAAGTATATATTCTTTTTGGTTTTATGGGGTCAAAAAGTGGTGATTTTTTTATTAGAACGTTATTTTTGTGCGTTATAATAAATCACAGGTATGAACCCCAGGGCAAGCCCAGGACCCAAGTTCCGCCGCAGAGCAGCGGGGTATTATACCTTCCGCTTCGCGGGATTGTTCGACTTGAAAAATTTTATTCACTACGTTCGAAAATTTTTAGTCTCACGAATAAAAAAATTTAGCTTTTAAAAGGGTATTTGAGATGTGAATTACCTTTCTTTAGAATATAAAAACAGAAACCCCTTCAAGTGAAACCCAGATTTTGTAAGAAATATTTGAATAAGCTCAAAATCAATAATTTATATAATTTTCTATCTTTAACCATGGTGTCTAAATTTATTATAATTTTGCTCTCCATTAAATTAATATGCATTATGCTGAAAAGCAAACTGTTGATTGCTTTTAGTTTTTTCTTATTCTTTTTAAACCCATCTACTTTTGCACAGGTGACTACAACTTATGGAACAGGTATGACCCCTATGCAACTGGTTCAGAATTTTTTATTAGGAAGTGGGGTCACCATTAGCAATGTTAGTTTTAATAATTCTTCAACTCCCATTACTTCCTCAAACCAAATTGGTTCTTTTTCAACAGGGGTTTCACCGTCCAACTTAGGATTTGGAAATGGTTTAACCATTGCTACCGGAGGAATTGAGGTGGCAACCAGTGGTGCATTAACTTCTGTAGTCAATGGGCCTCAAATTTCTTCTGATCCTGAGCTACAAGCTTTAAAACCAGGAAAAACGCTTCACGATGTTGCAAGATTGGAATTTGATTTTATCCCTAGTTCCGATACTGTAAAGTTTCGTTATGTTTTTGCGTCAAATGAATACCTCACTGCCGTTTGTACCTCTTATGACGATGTTTTTGGTTTTTTTATTTCCGGGGCAGACCCTGCCGGAGGTAATTACATAAATAAAAACATAGCATTGGTTCCTGGAACAAATTTACCGGTAAGCATTAACACAATAAATGGAGGCGTCTCAATGGGTTCTTCCACACCTTGTTTTTTGAATTACACACAGTATTACCACAGTTTTACGCCCAATATTACCTATCGTGGGGGAACGGTTCCTTTGACTGCTTGGGCAAAAGTAGTTCCATGTACTACTTATCATATCAAAATTGCTATTTGCGATGTGTCGAATTCAATTTATGATTCGGGAGTGTTTTTAGAAGCCAACAGTTTTTCCAGTTCTCAAGTATTGGTAAGTCATTCTTTTACCCACCCATCGGTCTCCGATACTGTTATGATTAGAGGATGCAATGATGCCATTATTCATTTGAAACTTCCAAACAGTGTGAATTATAACTACCCTATTCCTATTATTAAGCAAGGAACCGCTGTTAATGGAACAGATTACCCTCTAATCCCTGACACCGTTTATATTCCAGATCGGAAGAGCGTCGTGTAGGGAAAGAGTGTTCAGAGCCGTGT
>CAZJBB010000345.1:0-1682 GCA_964543995.1 uncultured Bacteroidales bacterium | reverse complement strand
ATCGCAGGCACATAAGCACCACCGGCCGTGCAAGAACCCATCACAATCGACAATTGCGGAACGCCCATTGCCGATAATCTTGCTTGATTATAGAAAAATCTTCCAAAATGGAATTTGTCAGGGAAAACGTTGGCCTGATCAGGTAAGAAAACGCCTCCCGAATCTACCATATATACACAAGGAAGATGGTTTTCCATGGCTATCTCTTGCGCCCTGACATGCTTTTTGATGGTTTCCTTCATATAGGAGCCCCCTTTTACTGTGGCGTCATTTGCTATGATAAGGGTCTCTTTCCCATGTACCACGCCAATTCCTGTAACAATTCCGGCACTCGGAAATTGATTGTCGTAATTTCCGTAAGCAGCTAATGGTGAGAGTTCTATAAAGGGTGTATTGGGGTCAACCAACAAATCAATTCGTTCGCGAGCCAGCAATTTGCCTCTTTCTTTGTGTTTACTGATGGCTTGCGGAGAAACTCCGTTTTTTACTTCTCTGAGGGTGGTTTTATATTGATTAAGAATTTCAACAAAGGCAGCTTTATTTTTTTTAAATTCCTCAGAATTGACATCTATTTTTGTTTCCAGTTTATACAAGGTAATAAATATTTAATTTGATTTTAAAATACTAAAATGCAACAATAAAGTATAATTTAATCTTAAATTGGTACTGTCGGTAAAAATACAAAAATATTTTAATCTCCATATAGGATGCAAAAACTGAATAATAAGAAGTGTTAAAATTTTGGCTTATAATAAGTGACAATGATTTGTATATTTGTCGTTAATTTGTTGATAAATCACTTAATCAAATCGTTCAATGTAATGAATTTACAAAATCAGCTCGGCAAAGAAGAAACTGCTCGTTTAATTATTGATTTTTTCCACCGCACCATGATGCATCATGCTCTATGGTTTGCAGAAGTGCAACACCAAATGGGGAAAGAAAAAGCCATGAAAGTAATGGAGGAAGTATATAAAAGCAGTTATGAAATTCAAATGAAACGTTTAGGAAAGATTTTGGATTTTGAAATTAAAGATGGCATCCCGAGTCCCTTGCTCGAAATGCCCGAAGATAAGCTTCAGCATTTGAAAGAAGGTGCCGCTGCAAATTGGCTGGCCAATGATGGAATTTGGTTTCAAGCGGTTGAAAATCAATATGGAATGAATGATGCTAAACGGTGTAACGATTCTTGTTGGGCTCAGTTTTCTCCATTCGAGGCATGGTCAATAAAAAGAATGCTTAATTTGCCTGAAAACCCTGGATTGGAAGGCTTGAAACAAGCCCTTCAATATCGTTTGTACGCCGCTATAAATAAACAAAGCATTCATGAAGAAACGGAAAATAGTTTCATGTTTCAAATGAATGATTGTAGAGTGCAATCTGCCAGAAAACGAAAAGGCTTGGCCGATTATCCTTGTAAATCAGCGGGATTGGTAGAATATAGCACTTTTGCTGAAGCAATTGACGCTCGAATTAAAACGGAATGCGTGGCTTGTCCTCCGGATGAACATCCCGAAGGCTGGTTTTGTGGGTGGCGATTTCGGATTTAAATTCACAGTAAAGGAATGTTTTTCTTCGTAGAATATCCCTGAAAATTTAATTTTGTGAATTTCAACAATAGCCATTAACGCAACAACTCTTCCAATCCATTCAACTTGATTTCATACATGGTGGAAAGTAAC
>CAZJBB010000344.1:0-1694 GCA_964543995.1 uncultured Bacteroidales bacterium | reverse complement strand
CCATGAAAGGGTAACGGATGAGGATCCAACAGAAGATGCGGTTAATACCGTGGGCGTCACACAAGAAGGAGTGGCTCTAATAAGCACATTATCCATACTGCAATTATCGTGGTATTGAGAATGGAACTTAAAACCAATATACACAAATGCTTGATTTCCGGCAGCAGGTATGGTTACCAATTTTAATTTCCACTGATTTGTCCCTGTAGCTAAAGTATTATCTTGACGGGGAAAAAAGGATCCTGCATTTACCCATGTGGTCCCATTAAGGGAATATTGAATTTGAACCCCTTCGGTGGTGTCGGAAATATAAGAAGAATTATTTTCGTTCATCCAATAAAACACAACATCAATGCTTGAAATCCCTGAGGAAGAAAAGGATGGGGAAACCAAACGCGTTTCCGTTCCCGCTGTGGCACTCCAAGAATTGAAATACACATGATTTGAACCTTCTTGTGGAGATGTTGACGGGAAACCTGAACCGGTGACAAACGTAAGAGGAGTGGCATTTACTACATTGCTTTGTGTCCAGTATGTGGGAATGCTAGAAGAATTAAACCCCTGAGATATGGGCAAAGTTGCTGAAGTTGTTGTTACAGAAATGCTAGAAGAACTGACACTGGTACAAGTACTACCGGTAGCTCGAACACGATAATAATAGAGGGTATTTGCACTCAAACCGCTAACCAATTGAGAAGTAACCCCTGCCCCTAAAGCCAATCCACTGTATCCCGAAAGGAATGATGCAAAAGTAGGAGAAGTGGACACATCCAATTGATACCCACTGGCACCATTTACTGCCGTCCAATTGGCAATAAAACTACTTGTTCCCACTCCGCTTGCTGCATTGGAAATGGGTGTCGACAAACAAGTGACTGCTGAGCTTTGCAACCATGAGGAGGTTAAATATGCCGGACCCCCTGTACAAGTAGTATTGTTAAAAGGGAAAACAAAGTAGTAATATTGGGTATTTGCAGTCAATCCGGTTTGAGCAAAAGAGGTAGTGGCACTGTATTGAACTACAATTCCTCCACCTAAAGGATTCCCGGCACTATAAATTGTTCCATTTACTGGATTCGCAGATAAGGAGCTATTGGCGCTTCTTACTACCAAATATCCGCTTGGAGCAGGAGTACTACCTGTAAAAGAACCATTGATGGTGGAGGCACTAAGATTGCTGAAAGTTAAATTGGTAGGCGCCGTGGTAGGCGCCACGCAAGGTGGATCGATTAGCATTGTAAAGTTCGATTTCACCTCGGAGTTTTCGGTTCTGATGGCTGCTTGAATATTGGGAATAAAGAAGGTTATCAAGAAAACAAATAGGATACTTGTGTTTATTATTTCATTTAATCGAATTTTCATATAAACATGTTGATTTTGAACAATATAAGATATACTAATACAAATGTATTAAAAAAACAATTGGCTTAGCAAAAAATGCATTTTTTGTACAAAACGAACCATGAAGATATGCGGAAGTTTGAAGACGGAATCGGGAATAGGTCATCGAGCGGAGTCGAGATGACAAATTAAACGAAAGGACTTCTCGATTGAACTCGAAGTCCGAATAGGTCATCGAGTCCCGACTTGTCGGGATCGAGATGACAAACTAAAACGCAAGGACTTCTCGATTGCACTCGAAGTCCTGCGGAGATCGGAAGAGCACACGTCTGAACTCCAGTCACCTGAAGCTA
>CAZJBB010000343.1:0-1713 GCA_964543995.1 uncultured Bacteroidales bacterium | reverse complement strand
TTGAAGCTGAAGAAACAACACTTGATTTAATACCTATTACATTAGTATAAACATCAGGAACATTTACCACTTCAGAATTAACATTTACAAGTAAAGGACTTACATAATTATTGGTATCAATTGGAAAGGTAAAATTTGTAGCATCTGTTAGGAATGCAGCGGCGCCAGTATTATTGAAATTAGCAATTGATGATTTGTTTTCAACTTCTAATACCGCTTTAGGTTTTAAGCTGCTTGTGTTTAGTTGCAAATAGCCTCTTGTGTATTTTATACTATCTATATCAGCGGCAGTTGTTGGATTTCTATCGCTGCCTGAGAGGAGAAAATCGTAATCTTTACCAGCTTTTGGATCAATACCTTTAACTATGGAATCCAAATTTTGAATTCCACTCATCATAATACCAATGAATGCATTATAATTGAGAGCTTTAAAGGTAAATGAATTATGAATAATATTACCAACAGAATCAAATTGAGGTGGCTTTGTTACTTCTAATGTGAGTTCGGGTAAAACCTTCATAACATCTTGTGCTATAAAACCATATTGTTTAGTTCCATTGCAATATAAACCCCTTGCATTTGAAGCTGTACTATCAAAGAAAAAGCTCTTTGGCTTTAAGGATCGAATAATATTTAATGCGTTTGGTATTGCACATATATCTCTTTTAAGAGAAGAATCTGACCAATGATATGTGTCATTGCATGCAATATTTCCATTAAATAATCCTGCCCAATTTGGATACGATGATAAAGCAGGAGAATAATAAATCAAATTTGCCTCACCATAAACTCCAATTCTTTTTTGCTGTCTATCATTACTCCTAGATATACCTGCAATACCTATTTCTAAGTCAGAATTATTATTATCTGAATATCCACATGCACCTATAGCCATAGACGGGGTTGTGTAATTAAAATCAGCACTATTTTTAAAAAAACCAGCGAAACTATAACCTTCATTTACGGCTGTTTCATTTACACTCAATTTGCCAACTAAAAAATCATCACATGTATACCCAATTCCAAAGCTATTTATATGATTACCTGAAGAACCATCTGCGAAAAAAATATTTTTCATATTGAGTCCAATACGCCAATCATCTGTAAGATTCCATGAATTTCCTAAATCATAATCTGTACAGGACATGCCAAATCCATATGGATTTAATGCAAGTATTACATCTCCATTATTATCAACGGTTAATGCATAACCATTCGCTGTACCATAAGGTCCAGAAGCGTCTAGATTTGAAAAACGCAATCCACTTGGTTGCGGATTACTCATATATGAATTTATTTCTAATGCAGATTGAGGATTGTTTGTATTAATGCCTACATTTCCAATATTATTTATTCTAAACCTTTCTTTCAAACCACCATACGCTATTCCTTCATTTGTCCACAAACTCAGGTTCCCTGTTTGTCCTGATGGCAATTCCATTCCAGCAGCAACCTTTGCCATAACATAGTCAACAGCACCACCAATTTCATTGTCATCATAATTTGACAATTCAATACTTGCTGAATTTCCAGGTATAGGATACGGTGGATACATTGATGTCATTAAATGCCTTTGTCCTCGTATTTTAATAGCTGTTTCTTGTCCATTACTAGTATCACTTCTAAATTCAGCAACTTCAAGTATTGCATCACCTCCATCACTTGGTCCTGTTCCAACTACTCTAAAAACAGTTAATGGATTGAAAGGTCCAT
>CAZJBB010000342.1:0-1776 GCA_964543995.1 uncultured Bacteroidales bacterium | reverse complement strand
CCTATAACAATGTTACTATGGTTGGGTTTGCTGTTACAAATGCAACAGCCAGCAACCAAGTTCGAATCGGGAACACCACGGTTACATCAATAGGAGGTCAAGTTGGTTGGTCTATTTTATCTGATAAACGCTTCAAATTAAACATTAAAAATGATGTGAAAGGTTTGGATTTTATCATGCGATTAAATCCGGTTACCTACAACGAAAATCCGGAAATATTACACCAAATTTGGGGCACTCCAGATAGCATTGTGAAATTGATGGATCATTCCGACATTAAAAAGATGCGTTTTATCGGCTTCTTAGCACAAGAGGTAGAACAAGCCGCTAAAGAAAGTGGATGGGTTTTCCCGGGCATCGATGTTCCTAAAAACGATAAAGAAACCTATGCACTTAGATATTCTGATTTTGTAATGCCCATGGTAAAAGCCATACAAGAGCAACAAGGCACCATTCAATCGCAAAAGACTGAAATTGAAAAGCTTAAAGAAGAGAATCTGCAGTTGAAAAACGATATGGAAATGGTGAAAAAGCTCTTAGAGAAAAACGGGATGAAGTAAAAACTTCAAAATTGCATTCTTAAACATAAAATTAGAAGCAGATTTCAAGCACTTCATATTTAAAACACCTCCGAAGTTCCTGAATAAAAGCTACTCGATTCGGGAGTAAGCGCAAAGTCGATTCGGATATTTAGGTTTTCTTTCCGATTGATGGCAAAGCGAATTCCGGCACCGCAAGAATATTTCAGGCTGGAGATGTTAAATAATGAAATTTTATGGGCTACATTTCCCATTCCGGCAAAAGTCACCATAGAAAACCTTTTCCAGATTGGAAACCTATATTCAAATTGGGTGACCAATTGGTTAAAATCACGAAAACGTCCCTGATAATACCCTCTCATCATAAATTCGCTTCCCAATTCGGCCATGTCCTTTACAAAAACATTACCTTGAGAAAAATAGCCATATAATTGTAAAGCAAGCACATGCGACTTTTTATGAAACAAATTAATGTATTTCCTTAGGTTAATTTCCAGTGTTTGATAGTTATAATCGCTTCCCAATATAATGAGGTGGTCGCGATAAATTCCTTCAAAAAACTCTCCATGGGTTGGGAAAGTTAAATTATCGCGATTATCATAGGCAATATCAGCAATAAGCCCCGAACATTTTCCACCATGATAACCTACGGGTTTTTCTGTTTCTAATATGCCGTTTTCAACGGTTTTTACATCAAATATTTCTTGAAATCGATACCCCAAACCGGCAAATAATTTTCCCTTTATTTTACGAAGAAGCACCGTTTCCGATTTAAAGAGATTATAAGAAAAGTTCTCATTCCGAATATAAAGCGTGTGATCCCCTGCCTCAAAATATTTTTGCGGATACTTTAAGTAATTGAAACTTCCGTTTATGATCCATTTTTCTTTATTCAAAAACAAGGTGTAGTAGGTTTGAAACAACAATTGATTGTTTAGGGTGTAATAAATCGGCGGGTAAATTACAGAAGCTCTGGTTGCCGAATCGGCTCCCTTAAATTTAAAAATAATTTTTCCTGTTACCCCAAAAGCAAAGCTGGTCTCGGGTAAATAGTAGAATGAAGGGGCTAAAAAAAATACATTTTTAAATTTTTTTGGAGCTTGAGTGCTGTCAGCGCCTTCCTTAAAAGCAAAGGAATTCATGCAAAACACACAGAATAAAGCCAATAAGAATATTTTTTTTAACACAATTTCAATATAAAAGTAAAGAAATAAAAACCAAGCTCACAGTAATCCTT
>CAZJBB010000341.1:0-1793 GCA_964543995.1 uncultured Bacteroidales bacterium | reverse complement strand
CTGAGCTCACAACGGCTCTGAACACTCTTTCCCTACACGACGCTCTTCCGATCTGCTTGCCTGCCTGCGCGCGGGGCAGACTGCGAGCCTCTTTGACTCCGGATTTTTCGGCGCGGCAAGATCGCAGATCGAGGAGAAACTCGGGGTGACTCTCCGGGTGACGGCCCCCGATGGAACGCTCGCCTTTGAAAATCTCGAGCGGCGGGCCAAAGAAACGACCCGCGACGGAGTCTGCCTGTATAAACTCACCTCCGGCACCACCGCTCTGGCGAAAACCATCGGATTCACCGCCGACCAACTGGTCGCCGATTGCGACCAGGTTTGCTCGACGATGGAAATCCGCGCGGACGATTTGAACTACGGGGTCATCGCATTGACGCACTCCTACGGGTTCAGCAATCTCGTGACCCCGTTGCTCTGCCGGGGAGTGAGCCTCGTGATGGCGAGCGACCCTCTCCCCCGCGCGATCGAGAGCGGTTTGCGAATGACCAGGGCGACAGTTCTCGCGGCCGTGCCGGCCATGTTCCGGGGATTGCTTTCCGCCGGATCTCTACCGGGAAGCCTGCGCCTCTGCATCTCTGCGGGGTCGCTTCTGGATCCGGCTCTGGCCAAGGAATTCTCCAAAAAATTCGGGCGCAAAATCCACGCGTTCTACGGGGCCTCCGAATGCGGGGGGATCTGTTACGATTCCACGGAGGAGCCCGTCGAATCGCCCGGGTTTGTCGGGATGCCGCTTGAAGGGGTGCATGTCGGGATCGCTGGCGATGCGAGGGGCTCAAGGATCCTCGTCAGATCACGGGCGGTCGGGGTTGGGATGAGCAACGCCGAGGGATTTTTTCAGCCGCCCGACCTCCTGGTCCGCGAACCGCGGGGATTTCGGATTGTCGGCCGCGAATCGGAGGTAATCAACGTGGCCGGCAAAAAAGTCAACCCGCTGGAAATCGAGCGGGTTCTCGCGCAATTCCCCGGAGTGCGCGAGGCCATCGTTTGCGGTGTGGACGATCCCGCGCGGGGCCAGAAAATATGCGCCTTGGTCGTCGCTGAGGAGGCCCCGGAAATCCCTGCGCTCCGCAGACATTGCGCCGCCCATATCGCCTCGTGGATGATCCCGCAGCGTTTCATGTTTGTCCCGGAAATCCCTAGGAACGCCCGCGGAAAAATCAGCCGCACGGAAATCGCGCGGGAGTTCATTTGAAGCACGAATTTGATCGTATCCAGCAGAGAAAAAAACGAATGATGCAGCCATGACCACTCCCACCCTGAGACAGCTCAAGAGTCGTTCGCAGCAACTCAAACCGGCTATCCACCTGGGCAAAGCCGGGCCGACCCCGGAGTTTTTGGCTGCGTTCGGCGAGGTGCTGGACCGGAACGAACTGGTCAAGCTGCGGTTCGAGGCGATGAAGGACGAACGCAAATCCCTGTCCAAAAAACTTGCCGAAATCACCGGCTCGGTCCTGGTGCAGCAGGTCGGCCACACGGCTGTTTTTTTCCGCAACCGAAACAGTCTGGAACCCTCTCGACCCTGACCGCACAAACCGGGATGCCGGGCCCGCATGCGGACGGATTCCAAAAAATTCGCGTTTTCCGCATCTTCTGCTAAAATGCCTGCAATGACAGCGACCACCGAATCGGAGAACGGAGTTTTGCCTCGCAAAGCCATATCGCTTCCGCTCTTTCGTCCCATCTCCAAACCCCCGTCCAGCCCTGCTCTTCAACCGAAGGCCATGGCGGAATCCCACGCACCCTCAGATCGGAAGAGCACACGTCTGAACTCCAGTCACCTGAAGCTATCT
>CAZJBB010000340.1:0-1808 GCA_964543995.1 uncultured Bacteroidales bacterium | reverse complement strand
AGATACGGAAATCCACGTACCAATATCAATGGAGTGAATGCTACTGTTTCAACCGCTTCGCGTCAGACCTGGCTGAATGAAAACACGCTTACTTATATCAAATCATTTAATAAAGTTCATAATTTCAATGCCTTGTTGGGATATACCATGCAGGCTTCGGATGCAAAAAATTTCTCAAGTCAAACCATTCAAATTCCATCTCAATATGAGATATTTGGAATGGACGGAATGGGTTCAGGAACACCATTTACAATGGCTTCTTCGGCTTCACGTTGGACCATGATGTCCTATTTGGGTAGATTAAATTACAATTATAAGTCCAAGTATTATGCCACTGTATCATATCGTGCGGATGGTTCTTCTCGTTTTAAAGGTGATAACCAATTTGGTTATTTCCCTTCTGGTTCGTTGGCTTGGAATTTTACGGAAGAGCGTTTTATGAAACCAATTTCAAGTGTAATTTCATCGGGTAAACTTCGTGTTAGCTGGGGTGTTACAGGTAATAACCGCGTGGGCGACTATGATACTTATGCTCTGTTATCGAAGTTAGATGGAGGAAACTATGCCGGTGTTTACCCATTTGACAATGTGATAAATTCTGTTGGACTTGTGCCTACTACTATCGCAAATAGAGCACTACGTTGGGAATCTACTTCGCAATGGAATGCTGGAATGGATGTGTCATTACTGAATCAAAGTATTTTCTTAACGGTGGATATTTACAAAAAGAATACTTCGGACTTGTTGCTAAATGCCAATCTTCCTTACAGTTCGGGTTATCCGCAAGGGTACAAAAATATTGGTGAAACAGAAAATAGGGGTCTTGAAATTAGTGTGAATACAAAGAATATTAAAACCAAAAACTTTACTTGGTCTACCAACTTTAATATATCCTTTAACGAAAACAAAGTGCTTGCACTTACCGACAATCAGAAAACATTGTTGGTAAATGCTGCTTTTGATGGTGGTTACAATGGAATGCCAAACTATTTTACTCAAATTGGTTATCCACTAGGACTTATGTATGGTTATATGTATGATGGCACCTACAAATATGAGGATTTTAATTATGACCCCACTTCCAATATTTATACTATTAAAACAGGTGTACCTACATTTACCGCCGAAGCAAAAACTGGTCAGGATATCCGAAATACCGCGATTTAAACGGTGATGGAAAAATCGATTCGAATGATCAGACGGTTATTGGCAGAGGAACTCCTATTCATATAGGTGGTATCAACAATTCATTTACTTACAAAGGATTTGATTTTAGTTTCTTCTTCCAATGGTCGTATGGAAACAATATTTTGAGTGCCAACGAATTACTGTATGGTGTATATAATGGTAAGACATTGACGAACCTTTTTGATTCATACAAAAACCGTTGGTCGCCATCAAACCCTACCAGCGACATTCCTGCAGCAGTAGTTTTGAATGCAACTCCGGGTAATCCCACATTAACTTACTCGAGTTCATTATCGGTTTTTTCGAGTAGAGTAATTGAAGATGGTTCCTTTCTCAGGTTAAAAAACATCAACTTCGGTTACAATTTGAATGCAAAGGTGCTTAAAAGTTTAAAGTTAAACAAAGTAAGACTTTTTGTCAATGCTAATGACATCTGGGTGCTCACTGGCTACAAAGGTGGATATGACCCTGAGGTATCCGTGCGAAATAGCGCATTGACTCCGGGATTTGATTTTTCGGCCTATCCACGTGCCCTTTCAATTAATGGTGGTGTAAATATCATCTTTTAATTCACAATTCATAATTCACAATTCATAATTTTAGATATATGAAATCATTTT
>CAZJBB010000339.1:0-1811 GCA_964543995.1 uncultured Bacteroidales bacterium | reverse complement strand
AACAGGGGAGCCGGAGCATTATCTGGTGAATAAATCATCAAATTCCGGTAATACCGGAATGATGGACGTGCTGAAACAGTTGTTAGCTCCTCAGACTGCGGTGCTCAGGCTCGAGAGTTATTCGAATGGGGTTGATGCGACATTCCCCAGCATGCGCTCCTTTAAGTTGACGATGACCAACCTTCCAGTCGAACCGATCAATGGCATCATTAGTGTGGTTCTTCCGGATATTCCCTTGTTGCATTTGACCAACGAGGCATTTGTTCAATTCCCGGAGAGCCGCGAACTGTTCTGGAAATTCATCGGCGAGCATCAGCCGGCGATGGGGTGTGAGGGACTACTGACTTTGGTGAAGAAACAGTTCCTCTATTACACCATGTGCTATGACATCGGCAAGAATGATCAGTATCTTACGCCGATCAGTTCATGGCCTTATTCCAAATCTGGTTATGATAGAGGATTGGCTCTGTTTTTCTCACTTGCCTCGTTGGAGGCTTATCGAGACGACGGGATTCCGGTTAATTATTGTCTACATCGTGAGGGGTTTTCTAGTGTCAACCTGGTTTCCAAGCCCGGGCCAATTATGAGCATCACAGCGGGTCTCGGGGCGACCGTAAGCGAGAAGTTTATTGGTGCGGATCGCTATGTGCTTATCGGTTTTAAGGGGACCAAAGAACGGATGGACCTGATCCAGGATCTAAATGCCTATGCGGAAGGATTTCCTCCGGGCGCGAATGCGTCTTATAAAGTCCACCAAGGGTTTGCACAGCAGGCGCACGATTTTCTAGCTGTCGAGGAATCCGTTATTCTCCATTCAGGATTGACGCTGCGTAAACTAATTGAAAGCAGGGATACAAACCATGTTCACTTCTACCTATATGGGCATAGCCTGGGAGGGGGGGTTGCCCAGGTTTATGCGTCTCGCTTGATTGACATGGGATTCCGCCCAACGTTGTATACTTATGGAAGTCCTCCGGCCGGTGATAACGCTTATGTGCTTGCGTGTCGTGATCGGATGGACGTGTATTCTTTTGCGCACCCCGCGGATCCGGTTCCCAACGTAGGTATCTACTATGGTGTTTTGCGGAGCGGCATGGCTTTGACGGATTTCATGAAGGAGCTGGTGTTTATTCAGGATCCCTACTACTATTCGCCCATGGGCAGGTTCATGTATGGGACGCGTACGCCGGGTGCTTCTTACATCAGCATGGACGCTCACGATCCCGAGCTTTACTGTTTACACGCGTGGCAGGATGTGCTGGTTTCGCGCGCGCCAGCAGATGTCAATGTGCCGTGGATCATAGGGAATCAGCGTTTTATTGAGTCTCGGGTTGCTCGAGACACTGTCAAGGATGCTAATCAAAAGTTACAAGAACTGATTGGAGCCGTCGGTGCATGGTTCAACCCGGTATTGTTGAACAAGAAATGAGAAATAGCCCGCACTATTCTTTCTTGAAAAAGCTGCTGGTGGCGGGGCTGTTGATTGTTCTCATGGGTGCCGTAATCCTGGGCTGGCGGTGGCGGCAGAGAGGAAACCCCGGAGAATCCTCGGCGCGAATAATACAACCAGTTGGCACGAATGCGGTTTTACAAAAAGCAGCTTTCAACCTCGGGGACTATGTTTGGCGGCTCGGCGATCAACTGGCCTGGGACCTGCAATACGAAATGGATATCACCCAGCACGAGAATGGGCTGACAAATGCAGGGGGCAGACTTCTTTTGTCCATGCAAGGCAGGCTGTTCGGGAGCATTCTTGGAAAGGAGGGAGGAGCTTACTATATTGGCCTGCAATTCCAGCCTGTCGCCTGCAC
>CAZJBB010000338.1:0-1931 GCA_964543995.1 uncultured Bacteroidales bacterium | reverse complement strand
GCGCCAACACGAAAAGGAAAATTACTTTTTTCATAATATATTTATTCTTAAATTTAGTTTAAAAGTAACAATTGTTCCATGACAATTCACAAAATGCTTATTATAATATTTCTATCGTTTAAAAAATTAAGTTGATTTTGAATTCCCATGTCCCTATGGTTGTTCCAATGTTCCTATTGGAAACCATTTTTAAACACATAGGAAAAATAGGCAAACATTAGGCACATAGGGCGGACACATAGAAAAGGGCGGACACATAGAAAAGGGCGGACACATAGAAAAGGGCGGACACATAGGTCCGCCCCTACGGCATTTTTATATTTTTAAATTCCCAATTTTTCAACTCCCCTGGGATCTCATTGTTTTTCAATAATCTGCTCCCCTCCCTTCGGGCGTCGTACTGTCTGCCTGTGCCTCCCTGGGCGACAACAGGATAATTGTGGCAGCAGCAGTAAAGGCTGCATATTTCCCAGCTTTTTTAAGTGCCTCCTTGCGCGTGATCTTTAATTCCTTTTTTACTTCTTTTACTTCAGTAGTGGATTTCATATCTTCTTGGCTTCAAGTAAACCTAGTATTTAACCGGGTAGTTGATTTCCATGGCTCTAAAAGTAGGAGTTGAAGCTTTTATTACCACAAGGCCAACTACACATGTGTGGGTCCTCCTACTTTCGGGATGAGGTTATTTTTCTACAATTTTTATCTCCTCATCTGTTAAAGCGTAAAGCTGGTAAACAAGTTGGTCGATTTCGGATTCAAGAATAGTTGTATCCTTATCAGCTTCCGATTCTTTAGTGGCTATGACCTGGGATACAATTGAAGTAATTTTTTCTTTTTTTTCATTTTCAGCTTCTGCAATTGGAAAATCTTTAAGATAAACATAACTGGGTTCATAAAAGTCACCCCTTAGTTTTGGCAATATATTCTTAAATAAATAAAAAATCAGCTTACTATTCAATATACCAAGTAGATATAAATCAGAGCTTGCTATTATAAAACATTTTTGGTTGGTATAAACATTGCTTTTATCCAATATAAATTCAGGTTGCTTACAAATATTTGGATAAATAATTTTTAGCTTTTCAAATTCGCCATAATAATCGCAAGCACGTAACTCCCACCAGAAATCACCCTTGTCTGTCCGTATTTCAGCCCTTTGTTTGAACGGCAACAGATGATTGGCAATGGCTGGATAATTCTCACTAAACCAATGCCATGCGATCTTGTCGGAAAGAAAACCGTATCGTGGCACAGGTTCCGCAAGACGGTTGGGATCATTTTCGGGCAAGTTTTTTTTAATCGTAAACCCTTTCGGTATCATTATCAACCAGTTTTTATTTTCGGGTTGGCTGTACCGTTTTATTTCTTTACCTGCCAGAAATGGTTTGATTAGTTCCATGCTTTTAATATCTTCTGAAATAAGCTTGTTTTTTGTTATTTCATCAATTACAAAAGCCTCATTTAGTCCTGTTAAAACGCCTCTGAAAATTTTGTCATTGACAAATTGGTTTAGTGGTTTACCAACGGATTTTATTTTTTGTATAAGAGTTTGAACGATCTCATTTGTCAAGAGCCAACCACTGTCAAGTAACTGATCCTGGTTTACACCAAATTTTATCTCTTCAATATACTTGTCCAACCCATTTGGAAAGGAAAGCGTATTAACATAGGCCGCAGTAATGGAACTTGAATTGGATTTTGCTTTTTTAATCGCACATAAACAAGGATAAGTGGTGGCTTCATCGAACACCGGTAAATCACCAAAATCAACTATCGAATTGATTGTAAATTGTTTGACCCAATTTCTTAATTTACCACCATATCCGGCCCGCATCCATTTATTGGGCAAAATATAAATGAATGACCCTTTATTTTTAACCAAATTGATACCCCGTTCAACAAAATAGACATACAAATCGGCGGTACCGGCAAAG
>CAZJBB010000337.1:0-1947 GCA_964543995.1 uncultured Bacteroidales bacterium | reverse complement strand
AGATAGCTTCAGGTGACTGGAGTTCAGACGTGTGCTCTTCCGATCTTAATTGTTCAATTCGGGGTGCTCCAAAATGGAATATAGTACGAAAGCCCCATTTTTTGGCCATTTTAGCCCGAAACTTGATAGAAGACAAACTTTTTTCTACAGTTTCTTTTGATCCAACACCCTGTATGTAAAGTATGTTTTCGAGATTCAGGGGTTCACCGGCAGGACGCCTTCCCCAAGCGATGTTTAATTGGATTGTATTAAAACCAAGTCTCTTTAATTCCTTCATCCTTCCTTCTGTATAAATCGTATCCGGATTAGAAGGATGACCTATTATTGCTACTTTATACTGGAATGGACTGATTTTAAGAGCAAATGCTGATTGGAATATAAGAAGGAAAAAAATTGTCACATAAATTGCTGTTTTCATTTTTAATTATTTTATTTTGTAGTTTGAATTTGCATTAATATCATTTATTCTGTCTTTGAAGGTTGGTTCTTGGTTTGTCTCGAAATTCTTACCAGTTAGAACCTTCAATAGTTAGTATTTAAAACTGAATGTTACCAGGTTCCATCAGCTCTGACTGTCCAATTATCAGTTCTGAAAGGTGATGCAGGTAATCCTTCTGTATTACAAAGTGTACAGATTGGATTTTCACCCCAACCGTACCGCACAGCTACTGGATGGCTAACTCCGGGAGATAATAGAAGAACTTTATTAGCAATAATTTTTGATGTTGCCCATTTAAATTGTTTGCTTTCGTCGGCAATTGCAAATCCCTTCAACGAATCCGTCCGGAAAGTAAGTCCTTTTCCATTGGTATTAAAAGTCAATTCAATGGAGTCATTTTTAATTTCAAACTTTTCTAAAACGGGTCCACAATAAATTACATCCTTTTTGTATATCTTTTTTTCAGCCAACAATGCTAATCTTTCACCTATCGTTTTTTTGTCTTTTGGATGGACATCACCATCGCCAACATCAATTGTAACAACCATGCCGGTTTGTGGTAAGTTTAATGCCATAGCTTGAGACTCCCGTAAAACAGACCAAAAATCCTCCACAGGTTGCACTGGTATTTTTCCAATATTGGGTATTTGAACAAAATAAAATGGTAAATATGCCTGCTTCCATCTTATTCGCATGTCATTTATAAATGTAATTAATTGCTCACGATAACGATATGGAAAATTCCAATTGTGCTCACCCTGATACCATAAAAAACCATTTATGGTGTATGGAATCAAGGGAAAAATCATAGAGTTGAAAATGCTGGCGGGTTCTTGAGGTTTATCTTTAGTTGGATAGACTTTAACATATTCTGGAGTAGTTTTCTGCTCCAGATAAATAACTCTATCTTTAAAATTGGGAAGTTCTTTATTCGCTTCGTAACTCATGTGTGCCTGAATAGGAGTTCCACTCCACGACACATTTATTATACCGACCGGAACGCCCACCTCCGACTGAATTTTTCTTGCAAAATAATAAGCTACTGCTGAGAATTCTTCTACCGTCTTCGGGTTGCATTCTTGCCATTTATTTTCCAATGAAGTGTTATCCGGTAAATCGATAAAATCTTCTTGAGGTTTTGTTGAAATTTGATGTCCGACTGTGAAAATCCGGATATTTTTGTTGGTAGCTTTTGCTACATCTTCAGCTCCATTCAGCGAATTTTTCAACGAGTACTGCATATTTGACTGCCCGCCAGCGTAATAGACGTCACCCACTGCTATATTTTTAAAACAAATTGACTGTCCTGCCGAAACGATGTTCATTTTAAAATTAAGCCCTTCCGAAAGCGGCGAAAGTGATGTTTTCCAATCTCCCTTTTCATCTGCCTTACAACTGGATTTCACATTTTCTATTACAATTTCAACAATGGCATTTGGGGATGATTTCCCCCAAATTGAACAGAGATCGGAAGAGCACACGTCTGAACTCCAGTCACCTGAAGCTAT
>CAZJBB010000336.1:0-1964 GCA_964543995.1 uncultured Bacteroidales bacterium | reverse complement strand
CGCCCCCTGCCTCCTGAAGCAGCGCTTGGTCGTGATAAACACGCACCCCCTCCACCCCAAGCCGCTCGGCCGCAATCTTGGCGAAACGCCGCGCGCAAACAAAGCGCCTGACACCTTCGTCCTTGGGCCAGAGGTTCATTCCTTTGAGAAACGCCTTGCCATAGGTATCACGCTGTTCTAACGGCGTCGCCTCCGCGCCGTATTTGTCGCGGGCTTCCAGAATCACCGGACGATAAGCAGCCACCTCTTCTTTCGAGGCAACCCCCCGCAGCAGAATATGGCCGTCGCGCTGATATTGAGCAACCTGCTCCCCGGTCAGGGCGTAGTCGCTGTCCAGGAGAGCCAGGGATGATATTGTCTCGTTCATGAATCTTCGGATTGGACTCTTAGCCTAGAGCACACACTGTTGTCGGCTTTCGCTGACCGGCTTCACGTAAGGTGCTCGAGCCTGGCTTTGTTCAACCAGCCCCGGGGGTGTGAGCAATCCGGCACCGGCCGCTGCTTTGACAGGATAGATTTCCGGCTGAGTCCCCGTTTCGTCCAGGTACGCCTTGTTCACCGAAGCCGAGAATTCTCCCACCAGGCTCCTTTCGACAAAGGCGACCATGCACCCCCCAAACCCCGCACCGGCTTGACGCGCGCCAACAACACCAGGAGCCGACAGCATGGCCCGCATCATCGCGTGCATCGCGGGTGCGCCGATTTCGTACAACTCGCAGGCGCCCAGGAACGAATCGGCCGTCAGTCGCCGAATTGCCTTCCTATCAAATTCCTCCAGCGCCGTCGCGAGCTGTCCAACCCGGTCGTTTTCCTCGACAATGAATCGGCAGCGTTTCGCCACGTCCGGCGGAAGCTCGCCCGCGCGAGCATAAAAGTCCTCTCGCGACACCTCGCGCAATGCTTTAACTCCAAGTTTGCGAGCGCCATCCTCGCACTGCGCTCGCCGCTGGCCGTACTCTGAGCCAGCCAACTCCCGTTTTGATTTGGTGTCGCAGATCACGACTTGGATGCCCTCGGCCAGTTTGACTGGCCGGCTCGATAGATCCCGGCAATCCAACAACAGCGCGCAGCCTTCCTTGCCAGCACACGAAGTATATTGGTCCAGGATGCCACAGTTCACCCCCACAAACTGGTTCTCCGCGCGTTGGCACAGCAGCGCCTTTCTAACCGGATCCAGTTTCCACCCGTCCAGGGCCTCGAATACTGTGGCCGTCGCGCACTCCAGCGCCGCCGACGAGCTCAGCCCGCTGCTCATCGGCACCGTGCTATGCACAACGCCGTCAAAGCCCGTCAACCTCAGCCCTTCCGTCTGCAGCACCTGCGCCACGCCTCGCACGTAGTTGCTCCAGCGCGCCTCTGGGGCGGGAACGATGTGGTCGAGTTGGAAACTGCTCTCCGCCTCGAGAGTCATTGAGTAGAGACGAACCGTGAGGTCCTTCCTCGGCAGCGCGGCCACCCAGATGTCATGCCCAATCGGCAGCGTGAGGACACAGCCGAGGTTGTAGTCCGTGTGGCTGCCCATAAGGTCCACGCGGCCCGGCGCCCGGCACCAGTGCGTAGGGGCAGCGCCAAAAAGACGCAAGAACACCTCCCGCACTCGGCTTTGTCTTTGTTCAGCATCGTTCATACGTGTCTCTTGCGAAACTCTGCCCCGCTCACTCGGCCAACTTCCCCCTGAAACCCTCTGGCTTCTGGCGCGACAACCGTCTCGTCTCTGTCACCGCATAACTATTGGCTACTTCCAAGCCGGCACTCTACCTTACCATTGCTAAAACTTGCCGGTTCATTGCCTATTGCTTGCTGCGAAACGAACTTATGCTTAGATAAAACCTAACGTATGCGATCCCTCCGCAAAGCGGAATCTGAGCGCCTGAACAGCTGCGCCCCCCCTGGCGGGTGCCCTGCCAGCCTGCTGATCATAGATCGGAAGAGCACACGTCTGAACTCCAGTCACCTGAAGCTAT
>CAZJBB010000335.1:0-2010 GCA_964543995.1 uncultured Bacteroidales bacterium | reverse complement strand
GATAGCTTCAGGTGACTGGAGTTCAGACGTGTGCTCTTCCGATCTATGCCCGGCCGTAATTTCGTTGGGCAAATAGGTTTTGATATAGTCAATTTTGGCAGAAGTATCCGTTACACTTACTAAAATATAGCCTCTTCCGGGTAAAATAACGCCATTTACATAACCATACTGGGCCGCAGAAGTGTTGTTGATGTTCCTATTAGAGGGTTGAGGGCACTCTTGATATACAATACCATCTTTATCTTGCTTACCGTAAAAATGATCGTGTCCGTGAAAGAAGATTTGTACTCCATTGTCTTTCATCAGTTGATGGATTGGGCTTGGGAAAGCAGGACGATTCGTATTAAAACCCCAAGTGGTGTCAGCATTATTGCCTCCCATTTCAAAAAAATCGACATATTCGGCACCTCCTCTGGCATCATTGCCTTTTCCTCCTACCAAATTATGGCAAAATACAAATTTAAACTTGGCATGGCTATTTGTTAGAACGT
Source organism: uncultured Bacteroidales bacterium (assembly GCA_964543995.1). Classification (GTDB taxonomy): domain Bacteria; phylum Bacteroidota; class Bacteroidia; order Bacteroidales; family CAIXTV01; genus CAIXTV01. Next base: position 1,519 of record CAZJBB010000335.1, on the reverse strand, counting down.
CTTTAAACCAATTGTACTGAGCCGCTCCAAGGGTCCAGCCCCAATCGGGTTTGGTCACCGTGTACCAAAAAGGATCCAGTACCACACATAAAACACCTCCCCATTCCCATGCATAATAATTTCCCCTAAGACCCACATGAGGCTCAGCAATGGTGTCACCGGTGTAAAAAGCGTTGGGCAAAGGATTGGGATAATAGATCTTTCGAATATTGGATGCCCTTACCGGAAGGCTTGTATCAGAGCCATTGATCATCCATCCCAGTTCTCCTTCATGATTTCCAAGAACAAGATACAATGGCATAGAAGGGCAAGTAATGTTAAAATAAGGACGATATAATAAATGCCGGTTGGTAATTTCGGTTGGATTAATTACCGGGAGCTTTTCCGACATAAATATATCGCCAAGGTCTATCAGAAAGTCCGGCGATTTTGACAGTATATTTTGGAGGGTTAAAGTATAAGAAGAAGGGTTTGAATTGGTGTCTAAGTGAGGATCAGCTTCAATGGCAAAACTAAAGGTGCTCCCGGCCGGTCTTGGAGTATGAAAACTATGTTCGGTTCCCATTAAAAATCCTGAACCTGAACCATTGGCACGATATCGAGTACGGTAATAATATTTGATATTGGGGGCCAAATTTGTAAAATCAACCACCAAAGGAGAGTCAACTACAGTGGTATAGGTGGGTGTACTGAAAGTATAGGTTGCCGGCGCAGTACCAATTTCCCAATACACATCCGCTTTTTGATCGAAAAGGATGCTCATGGTTATGGTCGTATTGGTGGGCCTGCCCAATATTTCTGTATAAGTTTGTGCAGAAACAGAGCTGTTGGCAATAAAAAACAAAAGAATGGAAAAGCTAAAAGACTTCATATTTAGGATTTGGTTTTATGAATGGATAAATTTATTTTTGTTTTTGTGGTTCCGGTTTAAAGTAATCTCTGATTTCTTTTACGAGTTTTTCAAATTTTTCCATTTGCTCCGGATTGCAAATGGTTTTTAATGCTTTTGCTTGCTCGTAACGCATCATTTCCATTTGGTAGCCTTTATCGGAAATGTCCTTTGCTAAAGAAAGAACCAAAGAATCATTTGAATTTTTGCTGTACATTAAAAGGTTCATCGAATCTCTTTCTGCACGAATGCTTGATGATAGAACGCTTTCTTTCTCGAAAAAACCATTTCGTAAGCTTTTAATTTTATCGAATTGCTCTACGGTTAGGTCTAACTCTTTTTTTAAAACAGAAGCAACATCCTTCTTTTCTCTATTTTCAGGGCGCTCATCATGAGGTTTATGAGAAAATTCTTTCCATAAAAAGGCACTAATGGAAAGTCCATTCAATAGAATTAATATGATCACCAGGCGTATCAACATCTTTTTTTGAGAGAATAAGTCCATGGTTTATTGGTTTTGAGGATTAATTAATAATTCCTTAGAAATCAAATGCAAATCTTGCTCATGAGAGGAAGATGCAGATTTATGATATGTCATTACATTTATCAAAAAGCCAATATTAACCAATA
>CAZJBB010000334.1:0-2023 GCA_964543995.1 uncultured Bacteroidales bacterium | reverse complement strand
GGCAGCGAAGGCGTGCAAAGCGATGTGAGCATACGCGGCGGTTCCTATGACCAATCTTTGGTATTACTTAATGGCATCATGATGAATGATCCTCAAACAGGTCATCATACCATGAATTTACCCATTGAAATTGGCAATATAGACCAAATCGAAATATTGAATGGACCGGGAACCCGAATTTGGGGAATGAATGCTTTTTCGGGTGCCATTAATTTATGCACTCCTTCACCATTAAACAATCATGTGCGTTTTTCTTATCTTCTTGGTGATTTTGGATTAAATGCCACCGCATTATCCTTATCCGGCGCAACAAAAAACCTCGGAACCTACCTTTCTTTTAATCAAAAAAACTGCGATGGGTTTACCACCAACACGGATTTCGAGACAAGACAATTGTATTTCCGCAGCAAGTTCCTTGGAAGTTATTTTCATGCCGATGTGCAAGGCGGTTATGTTGAAAAATCCTTTGGCGCCAACAGTTTTTATTCCGCTAAATATCCCAACCAGTTCGAAACCATAAAGATGTACTTCTTTAGTGCCACGGTATCCGATTTCAAAATCAAAAATCTGGTATTAAAACTCTACACCAAAGATCATAAAGATTGTTTCGAATTATTTAGAGATCACCCCCCTACGTGGTATAAAAGTCATAATTACCATCATTCCATTTCCTCCGGAATGGATTTGAACTATCATTTTTTGTGGGCCGGTGGCAAGACATCCCTTGGGGCAAATTTTAAAAGTGAAAAAATATACAGCAATGTTCTTGGAGATCTTATGAATACACCCATAGAAGTTGATTATGCAGCCGGTAATTTCTATACCAGAAGTAAATATAGAGCTCATTACGGAGTTTTTATCAATCAAGGGTTCTCCTATAAAAAATTAAAGATTGATGCCGGTATCATGGGGAATTATTATGCTGAATCTTCTTTCCAACTCTTCCCCGGAATAGACATCAGTTATCAACCCATGAAAGCCATAAATTTTATGCTTTCATATAACAAATCATTTCGCTTGCCCACTTTCACCGATTTGTATTATAGCGGACCTACCAACCAAGGAAATGTTAATTTAAAACCTGAAGAAGCCCACACCATTGAAGCCGGAATTCAATATCAAAAAAACAACATTCAACTCAGCTTGAGTACTTTCCAGCGCTGGGGGATCAACATGATTGATTGGGTAAAACAACCCGACGCTCCTAAATGGACCACCATGAATCTTACTTCAGTGAATGTTCAAGGAATGGAACTCTCTTTTGTTTATCGAATAGACCAAACGAACAGCCGTTTCTTTATAAAATCCTTGGGAATAAATGCGGCATATAACAATATAAGCAAACAATCTAGCGGGACGGCCATCTCATATTATGTACTTGACGGATTGAAGGAAAAACTCACTTTTTCATTGCGACATGCAGTGGTAAAGCAGGTATTTTTCGATTGGTTAATTCATTATCAAGACCGTTATGGCAGCTATGTTGATGCCAAAACGAATATCCCCATCAATTACAAACCCTTTTTAACCATTGACGCTAAACTTAGCTATACCGTAGATGCTTTTCATTTTTATGTGGAATGCAATAACTTAAGCAATGTCAATTATATTGATTTTGGGAACATTGGCATGCCGGGAAGATGGATAAAAGGAGGCATTATCTTTGACTTAGATTTTAACAAGAATAATAAAAATGAATAAAACTGTTTTAATTACCGGAGCTACCAGTGGCATTGGAAAAGCATGTGCAAATATTTTTGCACTCAATAAAAATAATGTAATTATCTGTGGCAGAAGAAGTGAGCGTCTTCTTGAACTTAAAAAGGAATTAATACGTTTGTATGACGTTCAGGTATTGGCTTTGGATTTTGATATTCGTCATCAATTTGAAGTCGAAAAGTCTATCGAATTACTTAAAGATGAATGGAGGAATGTGGATATTTTAATCAATAATGCCGGCTTAGCGGCTGGTTTTGGCCCTTTCCAAGAGGGCGATATGCATGATTGGGAAAAAATGATAGAC
>CAZJBB010000333.1:0-2037 GCA_964543995.1 uncultured Bacteroidales bacterium | reverse complement strand
GAAGCATTTTCCGTTTCTTGATTCTTTGTTTCTTTCTCATCAAGGAGAAAGAAAGTATATTGCAATAAGCATAAGTAGGATTTGACAGGCAACTTTTGAATTTAACTTAAATAACAAAGCTTAAACCAACAATAAATTATATGTAAATTGAAAATGGGATATTTCAAGTACTTTGCCTAGTAATTTAATGAGAAATATTAACCCAGCCTATTTTCCTTCAGCAATGGCATAGTCTTCCAACAATTCGTTGAATAATGCCTCCACAGAAATAATTTCTTTGATACGATAAGAGTTGCTTCCTGAAAAAGCAAATCCTTCGTCTAGATTTCCAATTTGTGCTTGTAATAAAGCGTCGGCAATGCAATAAGGAGTGGTTTTGAAATCGCAGGTCACAATGCAATGGAAGGTACAATTCACCGGTTTGTTGTTCCCCAACATGGTTTCTCTAAGAAATGGGGTCATGATGGCTCTGCCGGGTAAACCCACAGGACTGTTGATGATTACGATGTCTTCTTCTCTAGCATCGATATAAGCTTGTTTAAAAGTATCGGAGGCATCACACTCATGGGTGGCAACAAATCTTGTTCCCATTTGAACACCACTGGCGCCCATTTGAATGAATTTATAAATATCGGCACCGGTATAGATACCACCACCTGCAAAAACAGGAATGCTTTTGTTGTATTTTTCTTCGAAAGTACGAACCACCGCCAAAATTTCGGGAACGAGTTTTTCTAACTGAAAAGCTTCATCTTCAATTTGTTCAGGTTTAAAACCCAAATGACCGCCGGCTTTAGGACCTTCAATCACAATGGCATCGGGTAAATATTGGTAATTGCTCATCCATTTGCTACATAAAATATTGGTAGCTCTTGCAGATGAAACAATGGGGGCTAATTTTGTATTGGAACCTTCGGTCAAATATTTTGGCAAATCCATGGGCAATCCGGCACCTGAAAAGATAATATCAATGCCTTCTTTTATAGAAGTCTCAACCATGTCGGCATAATTGCTTATAGCCACCATAATGTTCACACCAATCACGCCATTGGATAAACGTCTGGCATTTTTAATTTCCTCTGTTAAGGCTTCAATATTTGATTTTCTGAAATTCTTATATGGTTTTTTATCAATCTGACCTACGCCAACTGTAGAAATAACTCCAATGCCTCCTTGATTTGCCACTGCAGCAGCTAAGCCTGATAATGAAATGCCAACCCCCATACCCCCTTGAATAATGGGAACCTTTATTTCAATATTTCCGATGTTTACACTTTTCAATAGCTTAAATTTTATAATACTTAAAAAAGTAATGATATCTTAAAAGATAGTATTTGAATTTTTAAAGCAAAAAATTGACAATCAATGTATTATGAATGATTGTCAAAGGTTTACTACTTTATTCAACGGCAAAAATACAATAAATTCTGATGTTTCTTCTTAATTTATTCATAATGCACTAAAAAAAGAAAGTGTTTTATTTTTTTTTGTCTTGCCCATAATACAGTAAATCAGCAACAAATTTATATTTTTGTAGCCAATTCTTAAAATTTAAAACAAAAGTTTACAAGAAAACATCTTGATAAATCCGCTTGGTTTTGCGAATATTCAGAAAATCAACAGATTGCAACAATATTTAACACAATAAAAATCAATACTCTAATATTATGAAAAAATCTGACCTTGGCTTTAATTCTGTTCTCATTCATGGTGGTGACCATGAGGATTCTTTTGGAAGCGCAACCGTTCCCATTTACCAAACCTCAACTTTTGCATTTAAAAGTGCGGAACATGGGGCCGCTTGTTTTGCCGGCTAAGATCCCGGTTTTATATACACCCGCATTGGGAATCCAACAATAACAGCCTTAGAAAATCAAGTAGCTAATTTAGAAAAAGGGGTAGGGGCAATTGCTGTAAGTTCAGGAATGGCTGCAGTGAACACCATTTATATGGCACTTTTAAGTAAAGGCGACCACATGGTGAGTTCCGCAGATCGGAAGAGCACACGTCTGAACTCCAGTCACCTGAAGCTATCTC
>CAZJBB010000332.1:0-2071 GCA_964543995.1 uncultured Bacteroidales bacterium | reverse complement strand
CACGGCTCTGAACACTCTTTCCCTACACGACGCTCTTCCGATCTCGATACCCTATGGAACGGCCCTGACAGCCTCCGTGATTCCAGGCGCTGGAAAATACTTTCTGTCATGGGGTGGAGCGGCCAGCGGGACGAATGCGCCTACGACCATAACGGTAACAAGCGCCAATCCAACGATCAGCGCATTGTTCTCGACCTTACCCGGGGGAAAGTACTCGCTCGGTGTGGTTGTCATGGGAGCGGGCGCGGTGGCGATCAGTCCGCAGAAGAACTACTACAATTCCGGCGAAACTGTGAGCTTGAGCGCAACCTCGGTACCGGGGGCAACCAGCTTTTACGGCTGGACGCAAGACGCCTCGGGAACTAACGGCACCCTTGCGGTGGTGATGACCAGCAACAAAACTGTGCAAGCAAACTTCGGGGCACTGCCAGTGGTGAGCATCTCGCCGCCGAGTTTAATCGTACAGGTGGGCAGTAATGCGGTCTTGAGTGCCATCGCTGGCGGGCTTCCGCCCCTGACGTATCAGTGGCTGAGCGGCCAGGGAGCCATCGCCGGTGCGACCAATGCGATATTCACGATTCTCGATATACAGGGGACCAACGCTGGCAATTATTCGGTTATCGTGTCCAATCCGTTCGGTTCCGTAACCAGCGGCGTGGCGACGGTGACGGTGGCATTTCCACCGTCAATAACGCAGGAGCTTCGAAGCTGGACCGTGGCATCGGGCACAATTCTGAACCTCAGCGTGTCAGCCTCCGGCACCGAACCGCTAACCTATCTATGGCGGAACAGTTCGGGGGAAATCGCTGGAGCCACCAATGCCACCTACACCCTTAATCCGGTCCAGACCAATAATGCGGACGGCTATTTCGTGGTCGTCACCAACCTGTACGGGTGCGTGACGAGCGCCGTGGCGACGGTGACGGTTTATCTGCCGGTCAGCATCACCTCCCGTCCTGCCAGCCAGATTGTTGCCGCGCGTAGCACGGTGTGGTTCAGTGTCGTTGCAGGGGGCTATCCGGCCCCGGCCTACCAATGGGCATTTAATGGCACCAATATGCCTGGCGCCACGTCCAGCGCCTTGACGATTACTAACGTCCTTTTGCCGAGGCTGGGTGATTATGCCGTTCAGGTTGGCAATGGATACAGCTCGCAACTCAGCGCCACGGCCACGCTGAGCATGTCGCCCAGCCTCATTTCACCGTTCATCGGTGCGACAGCGATTTGGGGTACGAGCGCCGCCCTTTCGGTTGGAGCAATTGGTTCAGGGGAAATGGGTTACCAGTGGTATCAGGGCGGGTCTGCCGTTGAGGGGGCAACCAACGCCACGCTCAATTTCCCAAGTATCCAGTTTACGGACGGCGGAATGTATTCGGTCGTGGTCAGCAGCCCGTTCGGGATCATTACTAACGTGGCGGCCCAAGTCGTCGTCAACCCGGCCGGTGTTTCACTGGGCTTCTCTCCGACCCTGACAATTACCGGGGCGGTCGGCTACGCCTATATCATTCAGAGCTCGGCCAATTTGAGTGACACCAATGCGTGGATCACGCTGACAAATCTAACATTGACCGAGCCGGTACAAATTTGGGTGGATACGGGCGTGGACGCATCCTCGCCGTTCTACTCAAAGTACTTCTACCGTGTTTTGCCTGGGCAGTAGAATCGTGGGATCCGAATCGTGCGAACTCAGCCATTCATAATCCTGGACGGACAACCCCAGGAACGGGGGATGGGAAAGCCTTGGCGATCGAAGCAAATCAGAAGTTCCGGAGATTCAAAACTCGCCTGGAAACACGTCGCTGAGCTTGATCTTCAGCTTGACCAGGATCGTTTCGATTTTATCCAAGGTCGGGTGGTGTTGTGGCTCTGAAGCTACTGATGACTCGTCACCAAGAACTGATCAATGAACCCAGAAGCGAGAATCAGCCCAGCTAAATACTTCTTGCGCATAAGCAAAGATGTAACCATTGCCTCAGATAACGCCACATTTGGAGAGATGATTCGCCGAGTGGAGGCAGTTTCAAAGGGTAACTTGAATGTGCTCATTGTTGGACGACCTGGTTCCGGTAAG
>CAZJBB010000331.1:0-2080 GCA_964543995.1 uncultured Bacteroidales bacterium | reverse complement strand
GTGATTACAGTTGCTGGTGGTGCTTCAGCTACTGTTACAGATACAGCTGATGTTAGTGGCTCGGGTCAGATTGGTGCTGCTAATGCAGTTACTATTTCTGGTGTTGCTGGAGCAGTAGCAGTAACCCAATCAGCGGCTACTGGCAAACTCATTACGATTGACGGCGCTACGACAGCGACTGTTAACACCACTGGTAACGTTGTTGGTGGTGCAGCGGTTACTATTGGTGCCACTACGGTTCAAACAGGCAACATTAGCGTAACAGACACAAACACTGTTTATGGTTCAGCTGACGCTATTGCTGTCGACACGGCGGCTACATTAGCCACTGGCACAGTAGGCGTAACTACTACAGCGACTTCTGGAACAATTACAGTCGGCAATTTTACGGCGAACAAAGGTGTTGCAGGTAATGTGACTGTCGTAAACGAAACAATTGCCGGAGGCTCTACATACTACGGTACAGGTGTAGTTAAAGTTTACACTAGTGGTGCAACTTCTGTCGCTGTTACTGGTGGTGCTACAGGCGTAACCTCGGTTATCACCGATGGTTTGACAACTCCAGTATTAAATACTGTTTCATTGACTGGTTTCCAGGGTGCAATTACAGCGAATAGTTCTGCATTAACAACGGCGACTATTGCTAACAGCCTGATCCTGAATCCTTTAAACGTAGCAGTTTCGGCGACAACATTAACGGTAAACAATTCCACAGCTGACCATACATTAGCATTGAATTTGAGTGGAGATGCTGCAGGTACAGGTATTGTTGATAACACAGCTAAAGTGATTAACATTACTGCTACTGGTTCAACAAATACAATTGCAGTTACCGATACAGATGTGCCAGCAAGCGGTGGCAAGACATTGAACTTTGTTAACAACGGCACTGGTGCTTTGACAGTAACAGCAGCCTTGACAAACACTGGCTCAACAACGGCTGTAACCACATCTGGTACTGGTGCTATCACTTTAGGTGATACAACAGGTTGGTCTGTTGCCCCATCTTCCATTACTAATACTGGAACTGGTGCAATTACTGCAACTATTGACGGTACAGCAACAACATTCACAGGTGGCACAACAGCCGGCAACGTGATTACTGTTACTGGTGCAGGTGGTGGCTTAACTACGGTTATTAATGGTGGTGCAGGTACTAATGACACTGTTGTAATGACTTCTGTTACTACTAACTACAATGCTGCTCCTGGTTTGGGAATCACTGGCTTTGAAAATTTACGTTTGTCAGGCACTGCTGTAACAGGTAGCTATAACGCTTCTGCTTTTGCTGGAAACTTAAGCGTAACAGGCTTGGCTGCTACTACCGCTGGAAATAGCGTAACCTTCACAAACGTTGTTGCTAATGAAGGCCTTTCTGTATTGGCTCAAACTGGTAGCTCAAGCAGTGTAAATACAGTAGCGGGCGTTGTTACTGGAACTACATATTCTTTAACAATTAACGGTACTACAGTAAGCCAACTCGGTACTAGTTTTTCGGCTACACAAATTGGAGATGCTTTAGTGGCTGGCTTCACAGCTCTCTCTGGTGGCGTGACTGTAGCTAATGCGGCTGGCGTAATTACCGTTCTTGGTGCTGCAAAAGTTACTTCTGCAGCCGTTGGTGGCGCAGGTACATTTAATACAACTACAGCATTGGGCGGTGTTATCACTGATACATTGGCTACAACCCCAGCAGCAGCTACAGGCAATACATTACCTCTGACGATTGGCGCTGCAACTACAACTGGTACTACTGCAGCTGTCATTAGCGAAGCTGGTAATCAGACTATTACGATTAACAGCGTATTAGGTAAAGATAAAGCGGCTACCGTTGCAAACACAGTTAGTATTGACGACACATCACTTACTGTAAATGCAAATGGCGCTACTTCTATCACTACGAGTGGTGCTGGTAACTTAACAATCAACTACTCCATGGATGGTGCTGCTGGTACAGCAACTAATGCATTGGCAACGATCAATGCTGGATCTTCAAGCGGCGCAGTTACGACGACCAACGTTCAAGGCGCAACAAGATCGGAAGAGCACACGTCTGAACTCCAGTCACCTGAAGCTATCT
>CAZJBB010000330.1:0-2090 GCA_964543995.1 uncultured Bacteroidales bacterium | reverse complement strand
GGAACAGAAAAAAAATATTCTCTATTTTATGAAATTATAGAAGGATATATGATGGTTTACACTTATAGCGAAGAAGCATACATTTGATACACGCTTTTAAGCCCTGTTTCAAGGTTTATAGTGTGCCTCCAGCCCAATGAATGCAACTTACTCACATCCAAAAGCTTTCTATAGGTGCCATCTGGTTTCGAAGCATCCCAAGCCAAATTCCCTTTAAAACCAATGAGGTCTTTAATTAAATTTGCCAAATTAAAAATGGATAAATCGACGCCCGTTCCAATATTGATGTGGGTGTTTATCACCGGTTTATGACTTGAAAGGGTTGAAAAATCAACATTTTCCATTAAAAACACACAAGCATCAGCTAAATCATCGGCATGCATAAATTCACGCAATGGATTTCCACTTCCCCATAAGTCAATTTGTACAGGTTGCGTATTTCGAATTCCAAATTTCGCAAGCTTGTCAAGAATTTCGGATTCGGAATTTTCACCGGAAACACCCTCAATGGGTCGTTTATTTAAGTCTTTTCTAATCGTTTCCCAATCATTTTCCATGAGGTGTTTTCCTAAATGGATTTTCCTGATTAGAGCCGGCAATACATGAGAGGTCTCCAAGTTATAATTATCATTGGGTCCATATAGATTCGTAGGCATAACACTGATATAGTTGGTGCCATATTGCAAATTATAGCTTTCGCTCATCTTTATCCCAGCAATTTTTGCAATTGCATAAGGTTCGTTGGTATATTCCAGCTCACCTGTTAGCAAATGGTTTTCTTGAATCGGTTGAGGAGCATTTTTGGGATAAATACAGGAGCTGCCAAGAAACAACATTTTTTTCACCCCGTTTAGATAACTGTTATGGATGATATTGTTCTGGATTTGAATGTTTTCGTAAATAAACTGTGCCCGATACGTATTATTGGCAACAATTCCACCCACTTTGGCCGCTGCAAGAATCACAAATTCAGGCTTGTGCGCTTTAAAAAAGGCTTCAACATCCTGTTGGTTCGTTAAGTCCAACTCATCAATACTTTGCAGAATAAAGTTATGATATCCTTTATTCAATAGTTTTCTATGAATAGCAGATCCAACCATTCCTAAATGGCCGGCAATATAAATTTTTGAATCTTGGTTCATTTGGCTTTATTTACTCGTAATAATTATGAATAGAAAAACCACCTTCTTTTAGATAGTTTTCTTTCTGCATTAATTTTACATCGGAGTGCACCATTTCTTTTATCAGAGAACTTAAATCATACTCAGGTTCCCATCCAAGGGTGGTTTTTGCTTTTTCAGGATTTCCAATTAACAAATCCACTTCAGTGGGTCTGAAATATTTTGGGTCAACCTTAACTACGATATCTCCGGGTTTTAGGTTTTCAGAAAGCTTACTTCGAGAGTTTAAATTTTTGGTGAAAGAGGGTAAAATATCATGATTAATATGTTCAATAACACCTACTTCTTCAATGCCTTTCCCTTGAAAGTTGATGATTATTCCTGCTTCTGCAAAAGCCATTCTTACAAATTCTCTCACTTCAGTGGTTATTCCTGTAGCAATAACAAAATCGTCGGCATTCTCTTGTTGCAGCATGAGATACATTGCTTTGATAAAGTCTTTGGCGTGTCCCCAATCTCTCTTTGCCGACAAATTTCCTAAAAAAAGAACTTCTTGCATTCCTAATGCAATTTTAGCAACGGCTCGGGTAATTTTTCGAGTTACAAAGGTTTCGCCTCTTATTGGACTTTCATGGTTAAATAAGATTCCGTTACAGGCAAATAGATTGTAAGCTTCTCTGTAGTTTACGGTTATCCAATAAGCATACAGTTTTGCAACGGCATAAGGGCTGCGTGGGTAAAATGGAGTAGTTTCACTTTGAGGAATTTCTTGTACTTTTCCATATAACTCACTGGTTGAAGCTTGATAAAAGCGTGTCTTGTTTTGCAGTCCTAAAATCCGTATCGCTTCAAGCATCCTCAATGCACCGGTGGCATCCACATTGGCAGTATATTCAGGTGTTTCAAAACTCACCTGAACATGACTCATGGCTGCTAAGTTATAAATTTCATCGGGTTGTATTTCCTGTA
>CAZJBB010000329.1:0-2095 GCA_964543995.1 uncultured Bacteroidales bacterium | reverse complement strand
TTCCACGGGACTCTTAACCTCTCGAACACTGCGGGAACCTATCTGACCATCGCAGGCAGTTCACGGAACTTTATGATTTTGCGCCGGCGGGCTAGGCGGCCTCATAGGGAAGCCCAGCGCTGATGTAGCGCGGGCAGCTGAAAAATTGAAATTATTCACGGGCCCCTCCGTTTTGCTCCGCCATGAGGGAATGCATGTAAGCGAGGACGCTGGGGATGTAGTAATAGCGGGTACCATGGACATTGCCACGGCGGCGGATGAGCACTGAACGGATTTTGCCTTCGGCGACTAACAGATGAAGCATGCCGCGTTTGATACCCGAGATGGCTTGAACATCGCGGGCACGGCCAAACTCCATGACGCCGTTGAAATTGCCAGGCGCGGCAGGCGTTATCGTGATTTTGTGATCTAGCATGCCGCCACCATAGCCAAGCCGCTGTTCCCCGGTCATCGGGCTTAGGTCGGGGAAATGAGGCTTGGTATTGTCGGCCGTTGCTACTATGAGCGGCAGTGATTTTTTATCATCAATCATGCCGCTACCATGGACGTGACACTATTACCCGGTCATCAGTCTCAGGTCGGGAAAATGCGAAGTGAATGAGAACGCTGAACGAAGAGATTATCGAGCTTCCTTGGGGAATAAACTCATGAAACTTTTCTGGACGGTTTCCAAAATCTTGGCCCGCATTTTATACCGCTTTTTGATACCGGTCAGTTCATTCAAATTTACGTCGTCTATAAGTTCAGATTTTTTTTGACGTAGATTTAACTCGGCCAGCAAACTAGACCGCCGCTCAGGATTTTGGATTGTTGTCTCCAAGAATTTCAGCATTTCAAAGTCTTCACGTTTAGTTTCCCTCTCATATTTTTCAGAAGTATAAGCAGATTCTAAAATCTTTCTTGCAACGACCCACCATTTTCGGACAGATCCGGGTGATTTGATATTTATTTCTGGAAGTTTTGAAGCCTCGTCGGCAAACGGGATGCTCCGATTGCTTTTTGGATATTGCCGCACCTGTTTGATATACTGATAAAGCTTCATTGCAATTATACTGCCTCGCTTTCTTGGATTCCACTTAGCACCTTTCCCAAATTCATATGGCAAATCTGCGCCGATTTTTATGTCGCCGCTTATCTTTTCAGAATTTTGATTAAGCAATGGATGCGGAGAATACATGACGGGCCAACTCATTAATTTGGCGGCGGCGTTTTTAAACGCATCTGAATCCGTCTTGGCATAAAGATTTAATTTGCGGACTAGTTTCTCCAGCAGTTCAATGGACTCGTGGGCAGCATCCTCATTGCCCATTCTTGCCAGTTCTAGCAGATAATTAATCTCACCATGTTGTGCTAGAATCTTAACGGCGAGCGGGTCTTTCTGGGCGCGAATAAAAACAGCCTCGGTCCATTCGGCATTTTTTTCATGTCCAAAATAATAGAAAGATTGTTCAGCATTGTTCCAAGAGTGAATATTTGTCCAGAACTGGGCTTTTTTCTTTAATCCCATCATTGCTTCTGCATCGTTGTCATGCGCATCCGTCCGCGCTGCAGCATCAGCATTTGTTTCTGGTTTAAGGTTTTTCAATCCAACCTCATCCGCACCTCTTTGTGCAGCGAGCACATCAGGAGGAATTGGGTCAAAACTGCAGCTATTGGCCAGAGACACGAGCCCGGCTATTTTTTCAAGCAAAGGTTGAGCTTCATACTCATCAAGGCAATCCAGCTTTTCCATGAGAATGCCTGCCTTTTTCATGCAGTCCTTGGATATTTTCTTCGCATTCTCCTGTCCGTTATTGTTGATCAGGTCTTCGTAATAGGCAGCTTTTTCCTCGGCGGTAAGCAGCTCGTTTTTGTATGACAATGACGCTTCCTGTGGTCCAAGAAAGCAAGGTTCAAACGTGCCGGCAAAGTGACTGGAGTCGAATTCAACCGCTTCTACAGGTGGTTGCTTTGGCTGATTTTTCTTGCGAGTTGCCATGATTGAAACCAAACAGCAAAACCAGCCGTTTGGCAAATTCAATCTCTTTTTCCTATCGGCGCTTATGTGGTAGATCGGAAGAGCACACGTCTGAACTCCAGTCACCTGAAGCTATCT
>CAZJBB010000328.1:0-2136 GCA_964543995.1 uncultured Bacteroidales bacterium | reverse complement strand
CCCCCTCCAAAACATTTTATTACCTTTGCCATCCGATATGACAATTTGTCGCATCGATAGAGATTGGCAATAATTTTGATAAGCCTGCCTGCTCAATTTAATCAGATGAATATGGATAAGAAAACGAATATCTCAAACGAAACCCCGGAAACTATGGATGCTTCTGCTCAAGAACAAAGCCTTAAAGAAGACAAAGCCGAAACCAAAGAAAAGAAAAAGGGATTCTTCGATAAAACCAAAAAGGACCATCAGAAAAAAATCGACGAACTTCAAGCTAAGGTGGATGAACTCAACGACAAATACTTACGTCTGTTTTCGGAATTCGATAACTTCCGCAAAAGAACCCTGAAAGAAAAAGCCGAGTTGATTGCTACCGCTTCGGAAGGCGTAATCCATTCTTTATTACCGGTGGTGGACGATTTCGAAAGGGCCATCAAAGCAGCAGAAGATCACGACGATTTACCGGCATTAAAAGAAGGCATGCAACTGATTTACAATAAACTCACCAAAATGCTTCAACAAAAAGGGGTATTGCCTATTGTTTCCATTGGAGAAGTTTTTAATACGGATTTTCATGAGGCCATCACCAACCTGCCGGTGCAAGATGAAGATCAAAAAGGAAAAGTACTGGACGAAGTAGAAAAAGGCTATACCATCAACGGAAAAGTGATGCGCTTTTCTAAGGTGGTGGTTGCAAATTAAAGAAATATATGTCAAAAAGAGATTATTACGAAATACTGGGTGTTCAGAAAAATGCTTCGGATGCCGAGCTAAAAAAGGCGTATCGCCAATTGGCCTTAAAATTCCATCCGGATAAGAATCCCGATAATAAAGAAGCCGAAGAAAAGTTTAAGGAAGCGGCTGAAGCTTATGAAATCTTAAGCAATCCCGAAAAGCGCAGCCGTTACGATCAATTCGGTCATTCCGGCATGGGCAATATGGGTGGCGGAGGCTTTAGTGGTGGCGGTATGTCCATGGACGATATTTTCAGCATGTTCGGCGATGTTTTTGGCGGTCATTTCGGTGGCTTTGGTGGAGGCGGCGGTTCACGTGGGGGACGCAGGGTGCAACGTGGCAGCAACCTCAGGGTTAAAGTAAAACTCAGCTTACTCGAAATTGCCCAGGGCGTTGAAAAGAAAATCAAAGTGAATAAATATGTGGGATGTCATGTTTGTGATGGCAGTGGTGCCAAGGACAAATCTTCTTTCCAAACCTGTTCTACTTGCCGGGGCACCGGACAAGTCACCCGCATTACCAATTCATTTTTCGGACAAATGCAAACGGCCAGTGTATGTCCGCATTGCAATGGCGAAGGGCATACCATCACCGCAAAATGCACCACCTGTTATGGCGAAGGCATAGAAAAAGGAGAAGAGGTAATTTCCATACAAATTCCTGCCGGAGTATCGGATGGCATGCAACTCTCCATGAGTGGCAAAGGAAATGCAGCCCCACGCGGGGGTGTGGCCGGAGATTTGATCATCAACATAGAAGAACTCCCTGACCCATACCTGAAACGCGACGGAAAAAACTTGCTCTACGATTTATACATCAGTTTCCCCGAAGCGGTACTGGGCACCAATGTGGAAGTGCCTACCGTGGATGGCAAGGCCCGCATTAAAATAGCCAACGGCACCCAATCCGGTAAGGTCTTGCGGCTGAAAGGCAAGGGCGTGCCCGATGTACACTCTCACGGCAGAGGCGACCAACTCATTTATATTAATGTATGGACACCCCAAAACCTCAGCAAGGAAGAAAGAAGCATACTCGAAAAACTCGGCACCTCCGCCAACTTTATCCCCTCTCCCGGCGATACCGATAAATCCTCCTTCTTTGATAAAATGAGGGATATTTTTAGTTAAACGCTCAAAGATTTTTCATTTGACTTCGAGGAATAAGCGGAGATTTTAATTTCATCTCGTGCTGTGTTCAACTAATAAATTTGAATTTAAAATAGCAATATATCAACTTCTTGAATGATAATATTCGTCAATTTGGGTGAATCGGTTGGGGAAGTTTACTTTTACATTTGCATATACTAAAGAGGAAAAATAATTCCTAAAATGCTTGTGGTTCTTCGTTGAATGTACTTAGATTCATTGAGAGTCTTAGTTTTAAAGATTATAGGTATTAATC
>CAZJBB010000327.1:0-2157 GCA_964543995.1 uncultured Bacteroidales bacterium | reverse complement strand
GCGGCGGCAAGACGCACACGCTGATCACGCTGTTCCATCTGGTGAACGATCCGGCCTCGTTGCCGGACTTGCCGGCGGTGGAGGAATTTCGCGCTCACATCGACCTGGGGAAGAACCTGCCCAGGGCGCGCGTGGCGGCCATCTCTTTCGATAAGCTGGATTTGGAAACCGGGGCGGATGTGGCTGACCCGACGGGCAAGATGACGCGGTTGTTCCATCCGTGGAGCGTGCTGGCCTGGCAACTGGCCGGGAAGAAGGGTCTGGAGGTCCTGAACGGCGGGAAAGGGATGGCGGAGCGGGACACGGCGCCGGCGGAAAACGTGCTGATGGATTTGCTGGCCATCCCGAACGCAGAGGGTATCTCAACGCTGATTCTGCTGGATGAGGTGCTGATGTATGCCCGCCAAAAGGTGGGCGAGGACAAGTCCTGGCTGGTCAAGCTGCAGGCTTTCTTCCAGGCGCTGACGCAGGCCGCGGTGAAGACTGACCGCTGCGCGATTGTGGCCTCGCTGCTGGCGTCGGAACTTAAGTGGATGGATCAATCCGGGTTGCAGATCACGAATGCGTTGAAAGAGGTCTTCGCGCGGCAGCAGGAAGAGCCGGTCGAGCCAGTGGTGAAGGAAGACGTGGCGGAGGTGTTGCGCCGCCGGTTCTTCAAGCCGGAAAGCATCAAGGACAAGGAAGCGTTGCGCCCGCACGCGATGGCGGCTTTCAAAGGCATCACCGCGCACGATGAAATCGTCAAGAAACAGGGCGCGGCGGCGGAAAAGCGTTACGTGGAGAGCTACCCGTTCCACCCGGAGCTGACGGAAGTGTTTTATACGAACTGGGTGCAATTGGATCAATTCCAGCGGACGCGCGGGGTGCTGCGACTGTTTGCGATGGCGTTGCGCGACTCGGCGGGGATTGATCCGTGCCCGATGGTGGGCGCGAATGTGTTTTTGAAGAAGCAGGGCGAGAGCGGTTTGTCCGATGCCATGCGCGACCTGGTGGAAATTGCGGACGCGCAATCCGCCGACGGGCAGAAGGTGGCTTGGAGCGGAATATTGAATCGCGAGCTGGGATTCGCGAAGGAGATACAGCGGGACTTCGCGGGCGTAGCGAACCGCGAGGTGGAGCAGGCAGTGCTGACAACATTTTTCTATTCGCAACCGGTGGGCCAAAAGGCGCATCTGCGCGAATTGAAGCTGGCAGTCGCGCCTACGAATCCGGATCGGATCGAATTGGCGAAGGCTTTGTTGCGCTGGGCGCAGGACAGCTACTGGCTGGACGATAAGTTTACGGCGACGGAAGGGGGCACGCTGCCGGAAGACTGGCGGCTCGGCAACAAGCCGAATCTGACGCAGATCCATCGGGAGAAGAAGAGCAAGATCGAGAACGACAAGGGACTGATCGCGGTACGGCTGGACAAGGCGATTCGCGAGGTGAAGAAGCTGACGGAGGGCGCGTCGGGTCTTGGCGTGCGCGTCCATCAACTGCCGGACAAGCCGGCGGACATCGAGGACGACGGCAAGTTCCACTTCGCCGTGCTCGGGCCGGATGCCGCGTCGGAGTCGGGCAAGCCGTCGGCAGTGGCGAAGCGCTTCATTGACGAGACCACTGGGGCCGCCAAGCCGCGCGTGTATCGGAACGCGTTGATCCTGGCCGTGCCGTCGAAAGACGGGCTGGAAGTGGTGCGGAGCCGGTTTGCGGATTTGCTGGCGTGGGAACAGGTGGAATCGGAGCTGAAGGAGCAAGCCAAGAAGGGGAGCATTGACGCCCAGCGGATGCAACGGCTGACGGTGGAAATGGAGAAGGCGAAGAAGCTCGTGCCAGATGCCATCCGGCAGGCGTGGTGCATGATGGTGACGGTCTCGGAAACTAACGACGTTCAGGCGTTCAAGTTGAGCATCACAGATGATCCGTTGTTCATGACGCTGAAGGCGGACAATGCTCGATCGCGGTTGCAAGAGACGAAGATTACGGCGGAAACCTTGCTACCCGACGGGCCTTATGATTTGTGGAAAGAGGGCGACACGCTGCGCCGAGTGAAGGATTTGGCGAGCGCGTTTGCGCAGTATCCCCACCTGCCGAAGATGCTGAGCGCGACAGCCATTTTGGACACGCTCAGATCGGAAGAGCGTCGTGTAGGGAAAGAGTGTTCAGAGCCGTGGAGAT
>CAZJBB010000326.1:0-2160 GCA_964543995.1 uncultured Bacteroidales bacterium | reverse complement strand
CACCTACTTTAAACAATAAGGAATATTTATTCAACCATTTTTCTGGAAGCACGCCTAAGCTACCATCTTTCAATGGCACAAACTGTTGTTTATTAGACAACATATTTTTTATGTCTTGAATTGAAACCTTTTGCTCTCCGAATAATATTTCTACTTTAGCGTCAAACCAATCTGTATTACTACTAATGTATAATTTGGTGGATGGCTTAGCAGTATTGAATTTAAATTGTTTTAAATATTCTGTTCCAAATAATGGTATTTGTTTTTCACGTAGCGTATCTATAAACAAAAAGAACCAATTATTTTTTAATACCTCTGCTCCTTTTAAGGCTAAAACATTTCCTTCATTAGGTCGTATAAAACCAGAATGAAGTTGTTCAATCACATTCATCAATTGCCTTTCAGCAGCCAGGTCTCTTTCTAAGATGATAATTTTATCTCCCACTTGTTGGATCACTGACGGACCGTCTTCTTTTTGAACAACCATATCCTTATAAACATACAATGGTTCAAAAAATAGATAATCGCCACTTTCTTTTAATAAAATTTGTAATTGAGGTTTAACTCCACTTACTTTTTCTTGAATGACATTCTCTAATGCTACATGATATTTTTTTGACAAAGGCAATAAAGTACTTTGCAAATATTTTGGCCACTGATCTAATTCAATTTCATGAAAACCTTGAGGCATAAATTTCTCCACCCATGATAAATCGTCTCTGTTTTTCCAAACAAAAAATTGATGATGGTATTGAAAAATAAAATTCGACTTGGCATGATTCTCTTCTAATGGAATATTGCCTTCTGGTAAATTAACACTGGCATAAATAAGGTATCTGCTGTCTTCTTTTTCTACTTTAAAGCTTGGTTGTATGGTATTGAATACCAATTCCGCCTTCTGTAGATTGGCTGTAGTAAAAGGCTTGTTATGTGGTAAGAAAAAATTAAAGGGATGTTCCGATAAATCTCTCCAAACTTTCTCCAATTTTGGATGTAAGTATTCTTGAATTAATTCTTTTGTCTCTTCTGGCAAACTATCTTCCTCTGCATGTACTATGGTATCCCAAATGCCTTGAAATGGTGAGTTTTTATTTAAGTACTTTGACATTTCTGCAGTTTGCAGTTTTTTTACCAGCTGTATTAAAATTTTATCTTCTTCTTTAATTAATGCAGGTAACACCAATTTAGCTAAATCAACTTTTTCCACTTTCCCAATAAAGGAAGCGCCCTCCTCATTTACTTCCCCCTTAATTACATTAAAGGTAATATAGGGATAGGCCGAAGGTTGGTGTTGCATAACAATCCCAAAACGTTCTTTTACTTCTTGCTTACTAATTACTTTGTCCTCGTCCTCCTCTAAGTCCCAATCATTCGACTTAGGTCTTATCATTGCAACTGGCGCGTTTGAATTCAACTTTAAAACCTTTTCGTCTAATACTTTTAAAAAGGGTTTGCCATCATGATAAATAAATTCAAACTTATCTTCGATATAATCGTCTAATGTATAACCATACAAGGCCAATAGTTTGTTTTTTTCTCTGTCCCAATTTCTAATCGTTTCAAAATAATCAGCTCCTTTTAATTGAAATAGTTGTAGCAGTAAAATGGTCTTATGTAAGCAAAGCGGGTATTCGGTTTCAGACAAACAATCACAGGAAGTATCAAAAAAACGTTCTTCATTTTTTTGAATAATAATATGATGCGTTTTTCCTTTATCGTGAAATTCAGCTACCACTTTTTCATTTTCACTTTCGACAATATGAGGCCTTATCGATTTTAAGGTTTCTTCTGCCTTTTCAAATATAGCTTTTGAACAAAGCATTCGAATCATTTTTAGATCTAAACTTTTTGTTCTTAATAAAGTATGCGTTGTTTTATAAGAAGCAGGTTTGTAGTCTAATAAATTCTTATCCAACAAATCTTGAACATAAAACAATGCTGCTGCCTTGTGTCGGCATACTTCCGACAAATTATAAGGACATCCGCATCTTAAAGATAAAGTGGCAGCGCTTTTGAAATTCTCAATGGTTACTTTGTAATAAGTACTGTAACCATCGTCTTTCACTCTGCAAAAGATAGTGCCAATTAAAGGATCGAATTTTACCAATTCAATATTTTTAAGGGCAAATATTTTTTTACCGCGACGGATCACCTCTTCGG
>CAZJBB010000325.1:0-2176 GCA_964543995.1 uncultured Bacteroidales bacterium | reverse complement strand
GTAGTTATCAGCTGCGGTTCTAATAAAACTCCAATCGTTTTCTTCCAATAAAATAACATATAATTCGCCAAATAGCAATTGACTAACCATTTCCGACTGGTGTCGGTTTTCTTTTCGCAGGGGGATTGAACTAATTAAACAAATTCCAAACTTCATAAGTACACTATTAATCCTTCAAAAGTACAAATAAATAATTCATAATTGCGTTTATTGAGAAATTACTAATTTTGCCTTGAATGAAAAAAATCATCGCTTTATTTGTTTTCACTTCCTTTATTCAATTTCAATCTTATGCAATTTTCGAGGTAAATTCTAATTGCAAAGAAGCTTACAATAAAATAATTTGTCTTCAATTTAATGAAGCACAATTGTTGTTGACAAACGAACAAGTCAAATCTCCGGATAATTCTTTTAGAGTGTACTTAGAGAATATGATTGACTTTCTGAAAGTTTTTTTATCCGAAGACAAAAGTGTATTTAAAACTTTACATGAAAGGAAAAATTCAAGGATTGAGATTTTCGAAAATGACCCTTCAATTTCCCCTTGGAAGCGATATGTCTTAGCTGACACCTATTTAGAATGGGCGGTCGTGAGATTAAAATTCAGGGAGTTTGTGTCGGCTGCTTTTGATGTGAGTAAAGCCTATGACCTTTTGAATGAAAACACACAATTATACCCAATGTTTTTTCCAAATATGAAAGGCTTAGGGGTACTTCATTCCGTAATCGGTTCCGTTCCTGATGAGTACAAATGGCTACTAAAGCTGGTTTCTCTTAAAGGTTCTACTTCTCAAGGCTTGAAGGAATTGTTGCAATTACTTAAAATTAGTAAAAGCGATGAGAACTACCACTTTTTATATCCGGAGTGTTTGTTTTATTTGACCTATTCAACACTACAATTCCAAAGCGATAAAAAGGAAGCCTTAAATTTGTTACGTTATTATGAAGACCAAAAGATTGTTACTGAAAGCCCAATATTGGCTGTATCCAAAGCGAGCATTTATATTCAAAACGGGAAAAGTGCTGATGCAGAAAAAACCTTGTATGAAGTTGAAAAGTACGCTTCCATATTCAATCTAATTGATTATCAAATGGGTTTAGCCAAATTAAACCAATTAAAACCGGATAGTTACAAGTACTTTTTTAAATTCTTAATGCATTTTAAAGGTGAAAATTTGATTAAATCGGCTTACCAAAAAATTGCTTGGTATTATTTATTGGAAAACAATGCCCCCAAATATCATGAATATATGCAACTGATGTTTTCAAAAGGGGAAACCTATACTGAATCGGATAAGCAAGCCATGAGAGAAGCTCAATTAGGGAATGCCCCAACCCTGGTTTTGTTAAAATCTCGTTTGCTATTTGATGGAGGAGATTACCCAAATGCATTGAGTCTTTTGCAAAACATTGAACATTCAAAATATTTTTCCAATGCTAGGGATGTGCTTGAATATTCTTATCGCTTAGCAAGAATTTATCATGAAATGGGAAATACCCCTTTAGCAATCTCAAATTATGAGAGAACGCTGAAAGAAGGAATCGATAAACCATATTATTTTGTTGCTAATTCTGCATTACAACTGGGTTTGATTTATGAAGTTAAAAAAGAAAAAGCAAAAGCGATTTTGTATTTTAAGATGTGCTTGAGTTTATCTCCGGAGGAGTATAAGTCAAGTTTGCATCAGAAAGCGAGAGCTGGTTTACTGCGATTGTCATAAACACAGATTCCACGATAGAGATATAGAAAACAGGCTAGGATTCAATGTTATACATAGGTGTATTATTATCTTCAATAATTTTAAGCGGGCTTATTCCAATTAATGCATGAGTCGGTGCCTACTTATGCATAATTTGGAAAAAAAAAGCGGAAAAAAATTTCCGCTTGGAGGGGATATCTCGACTGGTTAAAATCTTATTCCTCCGGTAATTATAATGCTGTGAGTTATGATGTTATTTTTTGCAGCAGGTACTAAGCCTGAATCATACAAATAGTAATTTTCAGTATACTTTCCATAGATATAGGCTAGATCAACGAAATAGTTTTGTTCTCTAAAACCAAACCCACCGGTGAAATACATTTTTCTTCCATCATTAACTGTGGTTTTATAGGGACTATCGTATAAGGCGAGATCGGAAGAGCGTCGTGTAGGGAAAGAGTGTTCAGAGCCGTGTA
>CAZJBB010000324.1:0-2178 GCA_964543995.1 uncultured Bacteroidales bacterium | reverse complement strand
AGATAGCTTCAGGTGACTGGAGTTCAGACGTGTGCTCTTCCGATCTGTCTTTGTGTAATGTTGCTTTCTGACGAAGATCTTCCACATCCACATTTCCATTGGCATCACAATTCACAACCACAATTTGCATCCCCGCCATGGCGGCACTGGCCGGATTGGTTCCATGGGCTGAAGAAGGAATGAGTACCACATTTCTATGAGCTTGTCCGTTTTTGATGTAATATTCACGAATCACCATCAAACCGGCATATTCTCCTGCGGCACCGGAGTTGGGTTGAAACGACATGGCTTTAAATCCGGTAATTTCACACAGCATCTTGCCCAATTCATCAATAATGAAATGATAACCTGCCGCTTGCGCTTTTGGAACAAATGGATGAATAGCGCCAAAAGAAGGGGAACTCAAAGCAAACATTTCGGTAGCTGCATTCAACTTCATGGTGCAAGAACCCAAAGGAATCATAGAGCGGTTGAGCGACAAATCTTTATTTTCCAACTTCTTCATGTATCGCATCATTTCCGTTTCCGAATGATAATTATTGAAAACCGTATGATTTAAGAAAGAAGAACTTCTGCTCAGATTGGATGGAATGGTAGTAATAAGTTCACATTCGGAGGGAACACACACAAATTCGGTAAATGTTTTATTTGCTGCTTGAGCAAAAATCTGAAGGATTTGATTTACATCCTTCAAGGTTGTGGTTTCATCTAAACTGATGCCTATGGTTTTTGTATCAATATAACGGAAGTTCATTTGAACGGCTTCCGACAATTCTTTGATCTTTAAGCTTTCAACAGATTCCGGAAGTTTGATTAGTAGGGTATCAAAGAAATAGGCATTGCTTTGAGTGTAACCGTATTTCTGAATTTCGTTTGATAAAACACCCGTAAGGATATTGATATGTCTGGCAATGGATTTCAAACCTTTGGGTCCATGATAGGCAGCATACATTCCTGCCATAATGGCCAAGAGTGCCTGAGCAGTACAAATATTGGAGGTGGCTTTTTCACGTTTAATATGTTGTTCGCGGGTTTGCAACGCCATGCGCAAAGCACGTTTTCCATTTGCATCCATCGATATCCCGATGATACGTCCCGGCATATTGCGTTTATATTGTTCTTTGGTTGCAAAATAAGCGGCATGAGGACCCCCAAAACCCATGGGAATTCCAAAACGCTGGGTACTACCAAAAGCGATATCTGCACCCCATTCTCCCGGAGGAGTCAGCAAGCAAAGAGAAAGAATATCGGCAGCAACGGCAACCAACACTCCTTTTTCATGTGCTTTTTGCACGAAACCGGAATAATCCTTTAGCAATCCGAATTGGTTTGGATATTGAATCATGGCGCCAAAAAACTCATTGGTACACTCGAAAGTGGAAGCGTCCCCAAAGACAAGCTCAATTCCCAATGGAAGCGCACGAGTCAACATCACATCAATGGTTTGGGGGAACATATCCGTGGCAACAAAAAACTTCTTACAGTTATTTTTAACTTGTTCTCTGGTACGGGTATTAAACAACATAATCATGGATTCGGCTCCGGCAGTAGCTTCATCCAATAAAGAGGCATTGGCAATTTCTAAGCCGGTGAGGTCGCTAATCATGGTTTGGAAATTTAGCAAAGCTTCCAAACGACCTTGTGAAATTTCAGCTTGGTATGGGGTATAAGAAGTGTACCAACCCGGATTTTCCAACACATTTCGCACGATTACCCCGGGGGTGATGGTGTTGTAATACCCCATTCCAATATAGGTTTTGTATATTTTATTCATGGCAGCAACCTCAGCAATGTGCTGTGAATATTCATATTCGTTCATCCCTAAAGGCAAATCTAAGGCTTGTTTTAATCTGATGGTAGGTGGAACCGTTTCGTCTATCAATTGATTTAGGGAAGAAACCCCTATAACATTGCACATACTTTCCAGTTCTTCTTCACGAGGACCGTTGTGACGTTGAATAAAATTATTAGTTATCATTGGAATAAAAGTTTGGAGTTTGTTGAAATAGAATGAGTTGTTTTAACGGGTGCAAAAGTAACTAAAATTCAAATAAAGGAAAATGAAAAGGACTTTTCTTTGGTGAATGCTGATTAAGTTATTGGGTTATTAAGTTATTGGTTATTAAGAGCTCTATAGATCGGAAGAGCACACGTCTGAACTCCAGTCACCTGAAGCTA
>CAZJBB010000323.1:0-2199 GCA_964543995.1 uncultured Bacteroidales bacterium | reverse complement strand
CACTCTTTCCCTACACGACGCTCTTCCGATCTGTATAAGAAGTGGTTCCAGAAGAAAAGGAAGGAGACAAGTTTCCGGAACTTATAGACATAGCTGATAAAGTAGTGTCATTAGAAGGTCTTGTAACTGTGATGGTATAAGTTTTAATAGTAGTTCCATCCTGTGCCGTTACTTTTACATCGATTGGATTGGTGCCAACATTTAAAGCAAGAGCACTCGATGCACTCCCACTGGTCACAGAAGAATAAGTTCCTCCATTTACACGAGCTTGAATGGTGGCATGGGATTCATTACGGGTAGGGGTAACAGTAACCGAAGTGGTGGCATTGGAAACAGCTGCAGAGTACGCATAGGTAGCAGTTGCAAATGATGGAGTTAAAGCCCCAGCAGTTGTGGTAAGGGCTGATAATGAAGCATCGTTTGAGGTAGAAGAAGTAACAGAACCTACAAGGCTAATATCCGAACTACTGGCAGTCCCATCTCCAATTCGTAAAGTGCCTGCTGCTGCGCTAGCACCGTAAGCATATACTCGAAAGGTGATTGAAGACTTCCCACTTAAACTTAATCCGGTAAAAGTAATGGTAGTATTAGTTGCTGAAGGTAAAGTTTGAACCCCACCAATTTGAGTTGCATAACTATCTGCATCAGTGGCTAATGCTATACTTCCAGGCCCTGTTGCAGATCTATACATTCTTAAAGACAGCGATGTAACAGCAATTTGATAACCGGATGTGGCTGTGACTGTAAATTGCCAATAGGTAGCTGTGTTTAAACTTGCATTGTTCCATGTTTTACTTGCAACATATCCAACTCCACCAGCTTGCCCTTGCTGTGCAGTGGTAAGCGAAAGTGCTGGAAGGGCATTAATATTGGCATCTTTTGAAGTAAAAGTTGCAACTCCAGTCGTATTTCCCGATTGAAAGGTAGTGCCAAGTTCTAGAATTGCAATTTGTCCCCAACTCACCACACTAACCAGCATTAAAGCCAAGAAAAAGTATAGTGACTTGTTTTTTGGGGCAACAAGTATTTTGGAAAATCTTAAAATATTGAATACTGAATTTTTCATGCCTAAGTGAATGTTTTTATAGTTAATTGAGTAAAATGATAAAACAATTTTCATATTGTGTTTTATAAACGGGTTATAGGAATTGATAATTTAGTGAAATGCATTTTTAATATTGAAATATAAATATTCGTATTATTAATTTACAAAGGAAAGGGTTTCCTGTTTTTTTGATTTTAACTTAAGGTTAAATATTTAATTTGGCACTTTTATACCACAATGGAAAAAGTAACAGAAACAATGTAACTCTCTCGCAACTAATCAGTAAGATACAACAGTTTAATTTAAAGATAATTCAATTACATTATTCTGTATATTATAAAAAGATGAACCTGTTTTACTTTCAGTATCCAATTCCCCTCTAAAAAACGATATTCAGCAGTAAAACCTCTTGAATTGCCAGAAAGCGGAATGGACGGATTGCCTTGGAAATAATTGCAAGAACACAAAACGACAACCATGCAAATTAAGATGATTTTCATGTAGTCAATTCTGTTATGTATTAATATTCAGATAATTAGAATGTTAAATCTTTATCTCACTTCTTCTTCGGAGCACAAATCTTGTCAAATAATTTTTCAAGCTTTTCCCCGGGTTTTTCAGCCGGATATTGATAAAATGCCCCTTCAGCGTCAATGATTATTGAAAACGGGAAAGTTCTTACGCCATAATCATACAGGAACTGATATTGATTATCAAAATAAACAATAGGAAAGGCGTGCTTGGTTTCTCTATGAAAATTGTCGAATTTCACTGAATTACGGTCTAAACAGATCCCTAAAAACCGAACATAGTTTCCGTATTTTACCGCATATTTGTCTAAAACACTCATTTGTGTCATACAAGCATCGCTCCAGGTGGTAAAAAAGAATAGGTATAAATATTTCCCCTTATAAGTCTCCGGTGAAAGATAGGTACTGGTTTCGAAGTTTAATTTATAATCCGGTGCAGAAGTGCCCACTTCAAAACGCTTCAATAAATATAACATGTTTTCAGCCAAGGTTTTATGGATAGTCCATTTGCTTATTTCCGCGGTTTCTTTGAGGATTTTTAATACAGAAATTTTCGAAAATGAGGAATGGTTATACACAGATCGGAAGAGCACACGTCTGAACTCCAGTCACCTGAAGCTATCT
>CAZJBB010000322.1:0-2216 GCA_964543995.1 uncultured Bacteroidales bacterium | reverse complement strand
GATAGCTTCAGGTGACTGGAGTTCAGACGTGTGCTCTTCCGATCTTATTTGTTGGAAAAGCCAGCTCTAGATTTAATATTTTTTGAACAGACAAGCCCGGTTGAGCTGATGATTCGGAGTATTGGTTAAGCCGCATATCTCCCAAAACATAGGTCAACCAGTGAATGTCTGTTTTATCTAACGGGGTTACGACAACCGCATGTTCCGATGCAAAAAACTTACCTTCAACACCTACTACATTTCCACAAAGCGCTCCTTGCCGTCCAATTAATGCATAACTACCTTCATGGGTGTATCGGTTTGTAAAACCTCGCAATCCATTGCCACCATAGCAAGGATATGGTGAGAGTTGGTCAATACTTTCACTCGTTATAGCTTCCCCGCTTCTCATGCGGCATACATCAGCCAGGTAAATAACATCCCAATCAATTGGGATTACCCCAACCTCGGATTGCTTGTAACCCGGTCTCACTTCCATGCGAACCCCATTTTCTCCAGGTGGCGGTTCACCTTCTCTTCCAGTTCTTCTACGCGCCTGCTCATCTCCGGCAGCGGGGTTTCGTAACGCTCGGCCAGTTCCTTCAGGCGCTGCGTCAGCGCCTGGCTGACTCGTTCCATCTCGCCCTGGATGGTTGTTTCCAGCGCCGCCAGCCACTTATCATTCACGACCAGGGTCTTGATCTCGGCCTCGCTCAGTTTGGGGTAATGGGCATAGGCTTTGGTGTCCAACACGACTTCGGCGGCTTTGATCTGGTTCTTCAACTCGCTTTCTTCCGTGTTCAGCCTCAGCCATTCGCCCAGCGCCGCGGCTTCTTCCTGCGCTTCGCGCGAAGCGCGGTCGTTTTTAATCTCCTTCAGGCGCGCCGCCACATTGGCCTTGTTCACCTTGTCCAACTCGGCAAATAGCCCTTCCTCGCCACCGTTTTCTTCTTCCAACTCCACCAAGCACGCACCCACGGCTTCCAGATCGGCGTTCAGCCTGTCAAGCTCGTTTTGTTCCTGCGCGTAATACCTTGCCACGATCAACGCCTTCGTCACGAGGTCGCAGGCCCAGCCCCTGTCTTTTTCTTTGCCGTTCTTGTCCTTGAGGATCACGCGGTAGGGCTCGGCCTTCCAGCCATCCGCCACAATGATGTAACAGTCATCCTGCATGTTCGCGGCCCAATAATCCAACATGTGCTGATACACATCGTAACGGTCGATCAGCGGCATGGCGGTGTAATGTGCCAGCAAGTCTTCGGCGAGATCCCCGATCACTTCCCTGGGTTTGCAGCCTTGCGCCAACCCCTTCAAACTGGCCGCGCTCCTTGTTCTCCACGTTTCAAAATGGGTCTGCATCCTGCCCATGAAGGCCGCGAATTGCGCGTGCCCATGGATGGCCATTTTGATGGAGGCCTTATCCAAGGCCAGGTCGTAATAGCCCGCGCGACGCAGCCTGAACAGATGCTCGCGCAGCTGCGGGCAGACCTGCCAGTAACTGCCCAGCGCCTCAATATCCGCCGCGGGGATGCCGCCCTGCAGGTGCCCGGCGATATCCTGGCGGTCTTCGGCCTGCTGGCTGTCGATATAGCGCGGCAGGTTCAGGTTGTAGTCGTTCTTCTCGATCTCCTCAAACGGCACCAGCCGCGAATACTTGTCAACATCCAACTGTTTGTTAAAGACATCCACAATCTTGTGAATGTCCTGCGCCCGCAGGCGGTTCTTGGGGCCGTCCTTCATGCAGCCCGCGCTGGCGTCGATCATAAAGATGCCTGTGCGTGCCTCAGCCTCCTGCTTGTCGATCACCACGATGCAGGCTGGGATGCCCGTGCCATAAAACAGGTTGGCGGGCAGCCCGATGATACCCTTGATGTAATGCCTGCGCACCAGCGCACGGCGGATATCACCCTCGGCGTTGCCGCGAAAAAGCACGCCGTGCGGCAGGATACAGGCGCCTCTGCCGGTGCTCTTTAGCGAACGGACGATATGCAGCAGGTAGGCGTAATCTCCCTGTTTGGCGGGCGGCACGCCAAAAGTCTGAAAGCGCTCGAACGGATCGTTTTCAGGGTCCAGGCCGGTGCTCCAGCGTTTATCCGAGAAAGGCGGATTGGCCACAACGTAATCAAATGTTTCCAGCACATCACCATTCTTGAACCTGGGATCGGTAATGGTATTGCCCTGAGCGATGACGGCTGTGGCGTTATTGTGCAGGATCATGTTCATACGCGCCAGCCCGC
>CAZJBB010000321.1:0-2228 GCA_964543995.1 uncultured Bacteroidales bacterium | reverse complement strand
AGATAGCTTCAGGTGACTGGAGTTCAGACGTGTGCTCTTCCGATCTCGATCGTCCCGAGGATCCTTGCTGACCATCGCAAATTACTGTGCTCATAAAGGATGTCCTCGGTTTCTTCTGAAGTCATTGAATAAAATTGTATAAAGGATGTATGGCTATAACAAATATACGATTTACAAAGTCCGGAAGCAATAATACCTGGCCACTCCATACCAATTTATTAAGACCATGGAATAAGACTATTTTCAACAACTTAAGCTGGTCAATCCTGACCGGCTGAGATTGGTTATTTTGAGATTTCATTCCACTATATTTCTAAACAATTCCTGTTTTGGAAAATTCTGGGGAATACTATAAGAATTTCAATGGTTTGACAAAGGGGAAGATTCTTGCTTGTATCATCTGCAGAAAACTCATTTTAGAAATAGGGAAAATTTGAAAGCATACCTTTCCCGATTCCTATTCGGGTTATTAGCTAATGCTGGCAAAGTTTTGGGAAGTCCGGAAAAAAAGAAGGGGCTGCCCCGGTTATGAGAAAGCCTCTTTCTGTTTTTACTCCCTCTAATGGACTGATTTGCAACCGGGGGACTTCCTTTCCGGTTGTTGGAAGTATTCAAAACCATGAAGGATAAAGTAAGAGCCTGTTTAAAATTGTTGTTTATAACTTACAGAAGAGCGAAGAGGAGAAATGGCGAGGGGCGATCACCAGTATGACAGTTAAAACTTGAACTTCAATTTAAGCAACTCCCGTCTTCCGACTCCCGTTTTCGGACTCCCGTCTTCGGACTCTTACTCAGCTAAAATTACTTATTTAGCAAATTTAAACAGTCTCTAAGAGTCATCGGCAATTAAAATATTCCATAATTGCAGTAAATGACTTAACTGCGAATATAAGATTGTATATTTGCAGAAAGAAAAAGTGTCAGCCATGGAGATAACCCGTTTCAAGGCAGGAAAATATACCAAACAATATGGCTATTCAAGTTTTTCCCCTGAACCTGTGAACCACGAATGGCTGGTAAGCGATGCGAAGGTAAACCGCCTGCTGAACGATGCAACCAGAAAACTTGGCGAGTTGAATGCCTTTTCGATGATGATTCCCGATGTGGATTTTTTTATCCGGATGCACATCACAAAGGAAGCAACCCGGAGCAGTATGATTGAGGGGACTCAAACCAGTATTGAAGAAGCTATTCAGAATGCTGAATACATCAGTCCCGAAAAACGAGACGACTGGCAGGAAGTTCATAACTACATTGAAGCAATGAATTTCGCAATTGTGCAGTTGGAAGAACTTCCAATAAGTACACGCTTGCTGAAACAAACGCATGAAAAATTATTACAGGGAGTGAGGGGCAAATACAAAATGCCCGGGGAGTTCCGTACCTCACAAAACTGGATTGGAGGCGCTACGCTGAATGATGCAGCCTATATTCCGCCTCATCACAGTGAAGTACCCGAATTGATGAGTGATCTGGAAAAACTATTGAACAATGAGGAATTGCAAATACCGCCACTAATCCGGATTGGCATTGCACATTATCAATTTGAATCCATTCACCCTTTTCTTGATGGCAATGGCAGATTAGGGCGGTTATTGATAACGCTTTACCTGGTTAGCAATAAGATTCTAAGCAAACCTGCATTATATCTTTCCGACTATTTTGAACGGAATCGCTTGCATTATTACGATAACCTTACCGCCGTGAGAACCCGGAATAACCTGGTGCAATGGTTAACTTTCTTCCTCGTAGGAGTATTGGAAACTGCCGAAAATTCAATTCAGACCTTTCATGAAATCAGGAAACTACGCAGTGAAGTGGAAGAGAAAAGAATTATTACTCTGGGCAAAAAGGTCCCGCTTGCCATGCAACTGATCCGGCATTTATACGCCAAGCCAATTGTTGATGCCTCCTATGTGGCGAAAGTACTGGCTGTGAATATTTCAACGGCAAACCGGTTAATTCAGGACTTTGAAAAACTCGGAATCCTAAGCGAAAAAACTGGATTCAAAAGAAACCGTATCTTTATTTTTGAAAATTATCTGAATTTGTTTGTGCGATAGTCATCCAAGGCTTAATCCGCTTTGCTGTTTACAATTCCTCAACCCGTTTTCGACAGATTGACCAAAATCTCAAATCAGCATTTTCTCCTGTCTCCGGACTCCCGTCTTCCGACTCCCGTCTTCGGACTCCCGTCTCCGGACTCCCGTCTTCCGACTCCCGTCTTC
>CAZJBB010000320.1:0-2276 GCA_964543995.1 uncultured Bacteroidales bacterium | reverse complement strand
GCGGCTTGCTCTTGTCTCGTCGCAAGGGGTTTTGTTCGAAGATTTCCGGATTCAGTGTCAGCCCGTATTTTTCGAACCTGGCGGTGGTGTTCTGCCGCGCCTTTTGAACCTGCTCTTGAGTCGGGGTCTCGGGCGCGATGCTCAAGAACAGCGAGTCCTTGTGAAAATCCGAGCGTCGCTCGAGTGCTCCTGTCCCGTTACGGTAACAATAGCCGGAAGGGGTGTTTTCCCGGATGATCGGCTTCACCAGCGCCAGGAAGAAGTTTTCGGCCTGCCAGGTTTGGCCCCGGTGGTAGAGATGAATGTTGAAACTTGCGGGGTGGCTGTCGAACTCCGTGTGAACAAACAGGCGCGGCTCCGGCACGGCTTCGAATATTTTCGGAAAGGCGTGCAGCAGATCCGTGAGTTGCGAGCGCAGCGCCTCCTCGGAGCCCGTCTTGAAAGCGATGGGAACGGTGCGAGGATCTTCGCGCTGGTAAGGATCAGAAGAAGGCGCGTTGTTCTTCAGATAAGCCTCCTCCGCCGTTTGCAGCACGCCCTCGATTTGCATGTCGGCGAGCGAGACAAGCTGCTCGTTGACCTCGAATTCCTGCCGGTAACGGTGGTCATGGATCTTGAGTTTCCCCGGAGCGTCCATGTCGGGAAAGATGATGTCCACGTCCTCTTTAAGATGCACAATGCAGGTTGCGGCTCCCGGAGGGAGGTGTTTTTCCCGGATGGAGCCGAGGGTCAGATGGGGTTCGATGTCGCTCCGCTTGCCTCCCTCGCGCACGGTGGTCCGGCTCGGCGCGAAATCCTCGACCAACTGCTCAACCAGGATGACTTTTTTTCCCTGTTGCAGGCTGAGCTTTCGCCAGAATGTCGGCGCCTCGATAGGTTCTCTTAACCGGTTTTCCATGTTGTCTCGTGCAGCCATTGACGGAAGCATTCTCTCGATATAGCGCTCTGGTTCCTGCGGCATTTTAGTCAGACAGTACGCTCACAGCAATAGTGGTTTCCTGGCGGTTGTAAAATCGGAAGCGAGTGCTATTCATTTGCGTTTTTCCTTGGTCGTCAGCGAAAAATCTGGTTGGTCCCAGGTGTCCGGCTTTCCTGGAGAAGGGCGGCCGGCGGCCACCCAGCGGATGTTCTCCATGTAGCCCCCGGAGAAACCGCCAAATTCCGGTTTCCGTTCGGGAGCGATCTCCAGCGTGTGCAGCGTATCGTCTCCCCCGTCGCGGAGACCCGAATCCGCTTTTACCCGCTGGATGATCGCCTCCTCGATTTCCGCGGCTGCCTCCGAGTCAAAGGGGCCGGCCACCACCTCCAGCGATACTCCGCCACAGTCTTGGACCAGGTACACTTGGCTCTTCACGGGATCAAAAGTCTGGTGATTTCGCGCGGGATTCGTTTTTCGTAGGTGCCGGCCGGCAAAGGCAGGAACGTCAGTCGGGCGAGCTTGCGGCTGCCCGCCTGGTCGCGGGTCCGTCCGGTGACGAAGCGCAGCTGCTGTCCGTTGAACTCGCATTTCTCAACTTCCACACGCGTCAGTCTTTTCTTGCGGCAGGCCATTTCCTGCCTTTTATGTTTCGCGCCGTTCGGGCCGTTGCCCCCGGGAGGTTTTCCAGGAAGTCCCGCATCACAGCGTCCGTTTCCGGGTCGCGCCTTGCGGCCGATCCAGTCCGCAGAGGTTGCTAGGAATTCGTAGCAAGGCAAGTTCCTTTTCCCAATAGGGTCACGCGCACACTCGCGCATGGCCCGAACCAAAACACCTGCCAACGTCGTAGGACCGCAAGTCAGGAAATTGCGCAACAAACTGGATTTGACCCAGGAGGAACTGGCCGCTCGCTGCCAGTTGCATGGCCTGGATATCAGCCGGGGGACTCTCTCCCAAATTGAAGCCCGGCTTCGTCGCGTGGCGGATTCGGAGCTCTTCCGGCTCTCCGCGGTGCTGAGAGTTTCCACCGACGATTTGTTCCCGTCCGAGATGCGCAAAGAGCGGGACAAGCTGCGGACCAGGCAGGGGAGCGGCGGCTGATGCCCGGGAGCGCGGGCTTTCCCTGCCGGCGCTCCGAATCGAGTCCGTTCCGATATCCAACCCCTTGACGCCCGCTGCGGCCTTGGCCGCCGAAGCCGGGCGCGGCTCCGGAGGCTCCGGGGCCTCCCTTTTTGCGCCGCCAACCGGCAAGGCAACCAATCCGGAAGACGAATCCGGCATCGAGTTCCGTAAGTTCACATTTTTGAACTACCTTTAGTGAGTGTTGCTGTCAACCATCGAATCTCACCCTGCTATGAGT
>CAZJBB010000319.1:0-2290 GCA_964543995.1 uncultured Bacteroidales bacterium | reverse complement strand
ATACCTGCACTAAAAGCCCCAACGCCAGGAAGTATGACGCAGTCAGAGTTAAGAATGGCCTTTGGTTCAGAGGTTATCTGAACCTGGGCACCACAATGTTCCAGAGCCCGTCGGACGCTCAGAAGGTTGCCCATGCTGTAGTCAATGACAGCCACCTTAATCATCCCGAGCTCTTCTCACGTGTACTCCGGCCTGGCGGACCTCATCCCGAATTTTGGGGATAGTCGATCTTTTGAAGTGCAGAATATCAGCCATTGCAACGGCATCTGCACCACCTCGGTGCACGACGTCAACAAGGTGCGCAGGAGTACCCATTCCTCCGCTGGCGATGACTGGAACAGGTACTTTAGTGGTGACCGCCTCGACGAGTGCAACATCAAACCCTTTCCGGGTCCCTTCCTGGTCCACGGAGGTCAAGAGGATTTCCCCAGCTCCAAGATCGACACCTCGTTTCACCCATTCGATGACATCAAGCCCAGTTTCTTCGCGGCCATTATCCGTAAAGGCTTCCCATCGGTCCACACCCTTTCGTTTGGCTTCGATAGAAAGCACCATGCACTGGCTGCCGAATTGCCTGGCAATCTCCGTAATCAACCCAGGATTGGCTACAGCAGCGGTGTTAACGGCGACCTTATCAGCCCCACAACGCAGTAGCCGGGTTACGTCCTCTATGGAACGAACTCCTCCGCCAACCGTCATAGGGATGAACACATTCCTTGCTGCGTTCAAGAGAATGTCATCTAGGCTGTTACGTCCATATAGGCTTGCCACGCAGTCGATGTAGATGAGCTCATCGGCACCTTGGTGATAGTAGGCGCTTGCGTAATCCTGGGGAGACCCAATGATCCGCAGACCCTCTAAATGTACGCCTTTTATTAGATTGGGGCCCTTGATGTCAAGCCTAGCAATGAGACGCGTATTCCTCATTCGCTGCTTCCCCAGGGGGTGTAGCGAAGCTGCCACTCGCCATCCACAACCTTCCAAAGGTGTGGGAAACGGAACTGATCACAAAGTGTCAGGAATTCCGCACGAGACATGCTGATGTACTCCAAGAACTCCTTCTCATAACGCGCAGGGTATTCCCCTTCATAGCGGCGCATCAAAGCTATGCCTTCCTCCTTGGTGATGTGATGGTTACGAATCTCCTGCGCCGAGTCCATCATGGCACGACCGACGCCGAATTTGATCCACCTGGTGAAGTAGAAGAACCCGTCTACCTTGTCATCCAAGCTGTTGTACTTGGAGTATGTCCCCTCTGTCCTTACTGGATTTGCCTCAAAACCCGTATTTTCTACGGCGTAGTAGTAAGCATCCTGAGGTACCCACTTCTTGTAGTAGCCGAGGTACTTAAAATCAATACCCTTCTTCTGCAATACCTCGAGACTCACAGGCAAATAGCACTTCAGGTCGGCTAGTGTTGCGCCTTCGTCAAGATACTCGCCAATCCGCTTGCCACCTAAGTACACGTCTCTTACATCTACCCCGCTTAGGTAGTCTAGGGAGAACCCTTGGCTTTCTGCTCCTGTAGCGCTAGTTGAGTAACTCGAGGTCTCGTGCGAAATCTTTTCTCCATATTCCCCTGGCATCTCGCCATAAAAAATTAAGGGAATATTAAGTTGGGCCGCCATCTTGGCCACATAGGTCTTCTGGCCAAGAATGAAAGGTTGAAATGGGTGCAGCAAGTTGATCGTGGCATTCCGGGTCAACAACCGATGGATCTTCCCGTTAGGCGTGAATAGGAAGTTGTCGAATCCGCCGATGTGCAGCCAGTTCTGGAAGTTCTTCCAGCCGATATCGGTGTATAGATGAGGGGACCAGGTTACGGTGAGTGGATGCATGCCATATTTGTATTTCAGCAAGTGCGATTGCATAGCGCTATCCTTGCCGCCGCTGCCGCCCACAATGCAGTCGTAGCTGCCATCGTCCTTACGGAACTGATTGCATAATTCGATTAGCTCCCTTTCTCGTTCAACCCAATCGATGACATCATTTTCTTTAAGGTGGTTGAAACGGCAGGCATGGCAGATGCCTTCCTCATCAAAACTTAGAGTGACCTTACCCGATCCTTTGTTGTGGGCATATTCATTACTCGACATAGGCTGCTGGTTGGACATATTGCATAACTTGCAGTATTTGACTTCCCGCGGTAGCGCATAGAGGACGTCAAGTTCCTCTGCTGGTTGATTAAAACGTGACCGGTCGGTGCTGGGGCTGGGTCCAATTTTCATTCGAGTTCCTATTGATGCGTAAAGACCTTGGGGGTGCTGCAAAGACCTGCAAGGGTCACCTG
>CAZJBB010000318.1:0-2301 GCA_964543995.1 uncultured Bacteroidales bacterium | reverse complement strand
GGGGTTGAGATGGATAAAACACGCCCAGCCTGCTCGCCCCTCCAAGGCATCGGCTTATCTGGTCCCGGAGACGTGAAGTCCCTTTCGCTTGCCGGATTCATCCTGTGCCACTCATCCAGGCCAGGGGTATTAAAGTCGGCAACACCGGGATTCCCGGAGCGTCTTTCCCGTTCAATGTCGTGCTCGCTCTTCCGTTCCCCGGCGTAGATCCTGCCGGTCTTGAGGTAAAAATCAATAGGCTCCATTTCTCCGGTCTTAAGCATCGCCCTCATTTCAGCAAACGATCCTTTATCAAGATCTGGATCTGAGCCGTGATATTTGGAATTCATCCTATTTGCCTCGGCCAGCCTATACCGATCATCCGTCGCGGCCACTTCAGCCTCCTTTTCTTTTACCTTCGCGTCTTCTGCGGGTGT
Source organism: uncultured Bacteroidales bacterium (assembly GCA_964543995.1). Classification (GTDB taxonomy): domain Bacteria; phylum Bacteroidota; class Bacteroidia; order Bacteroidales; family CAIXTV01; genus CAIXTV01. The sequence goes on along the minus strand of CAZJBB010000318.1, from coordinate 1,885 downwards.
GCCGCTAACGGTGGCATCAACAGGAATAGATGGCGGCGACGGGTATTGGTAGATTGAATCGAAAGCTATGCTGAGTTCATACGTGTTTTTTTCGGCCGACGTCGCTGGGCGTTGCGTGCCGTCCTCTTCCGTGAACGTATCGGAATCAGGATTATACCCCATAAGAAACCCTCCCTATATGGAAGTCGTCGGATACTTGCACCGTTCCCTCGGCCCCGGCTCCCGTGTCGTCCTCGACCTCCTGCTCAAGAAGCTGGAACGCCCCGATGGTCTTTGTGCGGACATCGCCATACCAAAGCGCGTTCGCCCTACTGTAGTCCTCGGCGTCCTCTTTCGTGAGCGCCTGCAATGCGTAGCGCAATGCGCCAAGGTTGCCGGGGATGACCTCGTCACTGTCATTTGATACCGGCACCCACGCCCGCTTACAGATGGCAACGTATTGGTTTGGGGAAGACTGCGTGCTCGATGCGCAAACGGGCACCTTGTATCTCGGCCACGCGATGCCGGTTTCGGATGGTGCGTAAACCGCCACGAGGGTTTCAGTCAAGTCTGCTGCGACCGCGTATAGCCAGATTCGGCCAACCGTCACGGGCTTGATGACAGTGAACGGCGCGGAGTCGAACGTGATGGAAGTCGTAGCTCCACTCGTGAGTGCGAGCGCCACGCCTGCCTGGTAAGCGGAATTGAAGGTGGAAAAGATATACGCTCCCCCGGTCTGCCCTTTGAAAATAATGCTGCCGGTCTCGGCGTGTTCGGTGACGATCTTCAGCTTGCAGTCCGTGAAGTCGGCAAACGTGGTGAACCGCCCGTTGACCGGGACGAGTCCCCGGCTCCATTGTGTCGTCTGGTTGGTGATGAATCCCGGTCCTCCGCTGTGGAACTCATACCAGCCGGACCGCACTGGGATCGGCCTGCCTACGCTGTCGCTTGCCGGAAGCGGGGCGATGGAAAGGACCGTGTTGAACTCGCGAGGCAAGGTGATGAACGCCTGCAAACTCGCGTCCGGGTAGGCATTGAAAAGAACCTGCTGCTTTGTGTTTCTCCAATTCCCGCTTTTGATAAGCCTCTCGCAACAAAGGTTTAATCGAGTCGTAAAGTCGATCCCGCTACCAACGTATTGGGCAAGAAAACTTTTGGCTTCGGCAAGCGTGAGCATTGGGTTGCCGCAACATCAAACATAAAACCGGGTGTCAGTCAAGCCAAACTGCAACGGGCTCTTTCGAGTCCGCTGTGTGTTTGCCTCTGCTTGCCGTTGCCCGACCGGGCCAGCATTTCCCCGCAAAATCTATTCTTCTGCCGTCGCGTCCTTCAAATACTCCTTCACGCTCCTGATCGCCATTTCTGGCGAAGGGAGCGAACGCTTGCGGAGCAACACCTTGGACGTTGCCCCGATCAATGCCGCCTTTGCCTCCCAATGGTCAATCTTCTTCACATCGTTATCGGCAAGCCCATCGCGCGGAACCTTACTCAACGCGAGGCTTTTCCGAAGGCTGTCGTCGGACTTCTTGTTTTCCCGGTGGCGAACGGCATCCGCCATTTCAACGCGGTCGAGGAAACGGAATCCGATGTCGTTCATTTTCGCCTCTGTCACGAAAAGCCCAGCATCTTCAAACATCCCTCGCAACGCGAACCACTCGCCGCGAAACGGCCAGCTTTCCCGATCCTTGATGCCGAACAGTTCCTCAACCCGCTCCCAAGGAATTGCCAGCCCGTATTTCACTTCGCCTGCCGCATGCATCTGCTCAAATGCAAACTTCGACGGGGGCCATGTTTTCAATTCATCTTTCATCGTTTACTTTCTGGTTTGTTGTTTATCTGAAACTGACTCTCCCGAAGGAGAGTTGATTTTGCTCTGCCGCGCCAAGTCGCGCCGTTCCCATCCATG
>CAZJBB010000317.1:0-2311 GCA_964543995.1 uncultured Bacteroidales bacterium | reverse complement strand
TGAACACTCTTTCCCTACACGACGCTCTTCCGATCTATTTTAGGATAATTAAATTGGAAGATTATAAAATTCAAAATGGAATAAACTAAAGATATTGCTAATTTTACTAAAAAATTACCGATGAAAAACAATAAAATCATGCCCAGCCTTTGGTTTCGTACTGTTAACGGCAGCATCTCAAGCATTATTGATTATTACTCCAAGGTTTTCGGAAATCACTTTGAAGCCGGAGAAATCATTTCATTAGGCACCACCCCCAGCGGAAATACCGAAATGTGCGAAGTACAAATTTTTGGTCAAAAGTATTCTTTCATGAGCACCGCACAAGAACATCATCCGTTTAATGATGCGGTGTCATTTACCCTTCAATGCAACAACCAAGAGGAAATTGATGCCTATTGGGATTACTTTACAAAAGAAGGGGAAGCCGTACAATGTGGTTGGTGCAACGATAAGTACGGGCTTCGATGGCAAGTGATTCCTTACAATTTGGGCGAATTGATGAGTAAACCTCAAGCTTGGGAAATCATGATGAATCAAAAAAAGATTGTTATTGAAGAATATTTGAGATAGCATTCATCTCGATTTTTCTATAACTGAAAAGCATTTCTATTAAAACCATCCTTTGGCACACTCGAAAAATCGTATTTTTGCAAAAAAATCAATTATGCAAGAAATTTCTTCCAAATACGACCCAAGCCAAACTGAAGATAAATGGTACCGCTGGTGGATGCAACAGCAATACTTTCATTCGGAACCCGACCAAAGAAGCCCTTACACCATTGTAATTCCTCCGCCAAATGTTACCGGTGTGCTTCACATGGGACACATGCTGAACAATACCATTCAGGATATTCTCATTCGTCGTGCCCGTATGCAGGGCAAAAATGCCTGCTGGGTTCCCGGTACCGACCATGCTTCTATTGCTACCGAAGCCAAAGTGGTGGGGAAATTAAGAGAAATGGGCATTGATAAAGATTCGCTTTCACGCGATGAATTCCTAAAACATGCCTGGGACTGGAAAGATAAACACGGAGGCATCATCCTCGAACAACTTAAAAAGCTGGGTGCTTCCTGCGATTGGGATCGTACATGCTTTACCATGGATGAAGCCCTCTCCGATTCGGTACTGGATGTTTTTATTGATTTGCATAAAAAAGGACTCATTTACCGCGGGGTTCGCATGGTGAATTGGGATCCCAAAGCCCTCACCGCCGTTTCTGATGAAGAAGTGATTTTTAAGGAAGTAAATTCCAAGTTATATTATTTACGTTATCAAATAGAAGGCGAAGAAAATCAATGGATTACCATTGCCACCACCCGCCCGGAAACCATTTTGGGAGATACAGCCGTTTGCGTTCACCCTGAGGATGAGAGATACAAAAACTTCCATGGAAAAAGAGTGCTGGTGCCATTGATAAAACGTTCCGTTCCCATCATCGTTGACGAATATGTGGATAGGGAATTTGGAACCGGTGCCCTGAAAATTACTCCGGCTCACGATATTAACGATTACCAATTGGGGAATAAATACCAATTGGAGAGCATAGATATTTTCAACAACAATGGAACCCTGAATGCAAAAGCCCAATTGTATGTGGGGGAAGACCGCTTTGCCGTGAGAGAAAAAATTGCCATCGACCTTCAAGCAAGCGGAAATTTGGTAAAAACGGAAGAATACGTGAATAAAGTCGGGTTTTCGGAAAGAACCGACGTGGTTATTGAACCCAAGCTTTCCATGCAATGGTTTTGCAATATGAAAGAGTTAGCCAAACCGGCCTTAGAAGTGGTCATGAACGGCAGCATACAGTTTTTCCCCGAGAAATTTGTAAACACCTATCGTCATTGGATGGAAAACGTAAAAGATTGGTGCATTTCTCGTCAATTGTGGTGGGGACAACGAATCCCGGCATGGTATTTCCCCGATGGCAGCATTGTGATTGCCAAGACACAGGAAGAAGCCATTCAAATTTCAGGTAAAACCGATGTCAACCCCAAAGAAGTTACTCAGGATGAAGATGTATTGGATACTTGGTTTTCTTCTTGGTTATGGCCCATTTCTGTTTTCGATGGAATTCGAAACCCGGACAATGCCGATATCAATTATTATTACCCTACAAAAGTCTTGGTTACCGCTCCTGAAATCCTTTTCTTTTGGGTGGCACGTATGGTGATGGCCGGACTGGAATACAGGAAAGAAATCCCCTTTAAGGATGTGTATCTTACCGGGATTGTTCGGGATAAGTTGCACCGTAAGATGTCGAAATCCTTGGGAAATTCGCCCGACCCCATAGAACTGATGGAAAAACAT
>CAZJBB010000316.1:0-2340 GCA_964543995.1 uncultured Bacteroidales bacterium | reverse complement strand
GATAGCTTCAGGTGACTGGAGTTCAGACGTGTGCTCTTCCGATCTTAACCTTTTCAGAATACTAAATTTTAAGTTCAAACGATACAAATTGTTTTAATATTGTGCATTAAGTGTAATTTTACCTGCTACAGCAAAAGTAGTACTTTTACACATGTCATTGGATTTATCAGAAAGAATACAGGCTTTTAGTACTTTAGGAGAAACACTCCGTAATTTCACGAATGCGCCCACTACTACTTCAGGTATCTTTAAAAATATTAGTGAAGCGGTGGTAGAAGCCGGCATTGAAAACGAATGGTTTATTGAGGCCTTTGTTCTGAAAGCCATTTCAGAAATTTCAAATCTTCTTAGCTTAGAAAATCTCCAGATTTGGGTTCATCAATATCCTGAATTGAGCAAAAAAAACCATACTCCAAAGAAAATTGCAATCATTTCGGCGGGAAATATTCCTTTGGTTAACTTTCACGATGTGCTTTGTGTTTTAATAAGTGGAAATCATGCAGTTGTGAAGCTTTCTTCGAAGGATAAAATTTTACTCCCTGCCATAGTTAACATTTTAGCCGATATAGAACCCGGATTTCATTCGTATATTTCCTTTCAAGAAAAAATTGAATCTCCAGATGCTCTTATTGCAACAGGTAGTAATTTGGTCTCAAATTATATTCATTTTCAACATCAACATATCCCAAAAATTATAAGGAAAAACAGAAGCAGCCTTGGGGTGATTACAGGAAATGAATCGCAAAACGAGCTAACAGATTTACAATCAGATATTTTTACTTATTTTGGATTGGGTTGCCGAAATATTTCCAAGATGTATTTTCCGGAAAATTATCAAGTGCAAGATTTTTTGCAGGCTTTTTCCCCTTTAACGTTTTATACACAGCATAAAAAATTCTACAACAACTATTTGTACCAGTTAAATATACTCCGTATTCAAAAAAAATCATTCCTATATAACGACTTCTGTATAATGATGGAAAGCAAGTCCCTTCATGGCCCCATTGGGGTTTTACACTATGAGTTTTACAAATCCATAACTGAAGTGGAAGGGTTTATTGCACAGCATGCCAAAGAAATTCAATGTGTCGTTAGCAAAGCTGCTTTAGGGAATAGAGTGCTTCCAGGGCATAGCCAATCGCCAAATTTATGGGATTATTCTGATGGGATTGATACCCTTGAGTTCATTTTAAGTTTAAGTTCGAAGTAATTGCACCTTAATAATTCAAATATTTAAGATAAATTTCATTAGAATTTTGATTTTATATCAAAAAAAACTACTTTTGCAGTCCAAAATACAGAATGTAATGAAAAAAGACATCCATCCAAAAGAGTATCGTTTAGTAGTTTTTAAAGATATGTCAAACGAGTTTTCGTTTATTACCAAGTCAACTGTGCAAACTAAAGACACCATAGTATGGGAAGATGGTAAAGAGTATCCAGTAATTAAACTTGAAATATCCAACACTTCTCACCCATTTTTCACCGGAAAAGTTAAATTGGTTGATACTGCAGGTAGGGTTGATAAATTCAAAAACAGATATCAAAAACACCTTGACCTTAAAACCTCTGCCGGAAATTAAATTAAACAATGATATTAAAAGCCCTTTTTCAGGGCTTTTTTTTAAATATTTTCCTTTGGTGGATTGTTAATAAACTTATTATAATTAATTTTGAGTTTTTAAAATAAAAATGTTTTTTATTTTAATATTGTACTAAAGAATCGAAATTCACAAAAAAATGAACTACATCCTATTTGACGACATATCCAGAAACAATTTACTTCCCTTAACCTTTGTGAGACCAGTTGCCGATATTAGAGTTGGAATCCTTACTATTAGAGAAAAATGGGAAATGTACCTAAAAGAAAAAACATCTTCACTTACCGAAGATTATCTATCAGAAAAGTATCCAACAGTTAAAGAGAAGGAAAACATTCTTATCAATGGCTCTGTATGCCCCACTCCTCAGCTTGTAAAAGAAGTTAAAGGCCTGAAGGCCAAACAGTCTTTAGTATATGGTGAATATATTATTGCCATTCATGTAAGCGAAAAGGAATTGAATGAAGGAACTTTTGCATCGGATTCCGATGATTTTGATGGTTCTAATGAAATTGAAACCCAAACGCCTCATATCAAAATCTCTAATACATGGGACATTTTCGTGAAAAATGAGGAAGCCATTAATGAAGACTTTAACCTTTTGACAGCCAAAAGGAAAAGTAAAGAAATTAGTAAGACTAATAACGTAATTTGCCCTGAAAACATTTTCATTGAAGAAGGTGCTAAGGTTGAGTTTGCGACCTTAAATGCATCCAATGGCCCTATTTATGTTGGAAAG
>CAZJBB010000315.1:0-2355 GCA_964543995.1 uncultured Bacteroidales bacterium | reverse complement strand
AGATAGCTTCAGGTGACTGGAGTTCAGACGTGTGCTCTTCCGATCTCTCCGTTGCTCTTCAACTCAACAACAACAATCATCATATCCTTCGTTCAGCTGCTCGCTATTATGTATATCGCGAGGATCCCGAGAGAGCACTTGCAATACTGAGAAACTCAAGCAGTATAGATAAAAGTCCTTTAGTAGTGGCTGCTGAAATATCAATCGGTGAAGCGTTTAAATTAAGAAGTAGAGTAATCCGACCTGCCAGATTCATGCTAGAAGACAAAAACTTTGCTAAATCGCAACTATCAGAGCTTAGCGCCACCTTGGCTACCTTGGAATATAATAGCGGTTCATCAAAGAAAGGGAAAAAGCTCCTTGACAATGCTCTACTAATGCCAAATGAAAATACTTTGGCGCAAGCTCAATATCTAGCACGCAAATTCGACGGCAATCTTGATCCATCAATATTTGAAGTTCCATGCAAGTATGAGGCGAATTCTTGGAACGAGTACCTAAGACTTGACTTCTCAAGTGCTCTTGCAGAGTCTGAGAAGTGGTTCTATTATCAACCATTCTCTTCGCGACCTGCAATTCTCAACTCTTATATACAGTTGCTTGTCTTTGAGGAGTTCGAGAAGGCTATTGCAATATTGGATTCAGCTATCAAGCTTTCGAGTGAAAATTTCACCCTTTTGAATAATAAGGCCGTTGCTCTAGCAAAGTTGGGTAGAATCGATGAATCTAAAATTGTATTACAAAAAATTGGTGCTCTTTCAGATATAGGGGAGGATGAAAGGACAGTATTTTTAGCGACAACAGGGCTTCTGGAATATAGAACGGGGAATGTTCTCGCTGGACGCAAATTGTATGCCGACGCCATCGAGAGATTTCGAAAAAGCAAATCAATAGGTAGGGAATGCTTGGCTTACTATTATTGGTATCGAGAAGAGCAAAATACTGATATTGAAGAAAGTGGGAGGCTGTATATCAAGGCAAGAGACTTGGCGAAGAAGCACAATTACACTGACATACTTTTCAAACTCAAGGTTGAGTAATGATGCTGCTCCTAGCTATATTAATCTAGCCCTATAATGAGCTTCTGAAGACCCTTCCGTGGCTCGCTAAGCCGCATTAGGAAAGGAGAATATTCATGGCATTATCAATGCAGCTTTGGGAAATAGCCGGAGAAAGGCTGGTTCCAATTGAATCTACATCGCTGAATTTGGAAAAGAGATTGGAAGACTGGCTCGAGAATGATATTTCGATAATCGGGATTGATATATTGATAATAGGGCGTCAAGTACGAACCGACTATGGTGGATATATCGACCTAATAGGAATAGATGGGGAAGGACATATCATCATAATAGAGTTGAAGAGGCGTAGGACGCCAAGGGATATTATCGCGCAATGCCTGGATTATGGAAGTTGGATTTATGCATTGCAGCTTGAAGATGTCATCAGCATATTTGAGTCTTTTTCGAAAGGTAAGATTCTCGGGGAGGTTTTTGAGACATTTTACGGTTCTCCTCTGCCCGATGATCTACCCAAAGAATATCAGATATTGATCGTGGCTGAGACGCTCGATGATGCTACTGAGAGAATAGTCCATCATATAAACGAAGCCTACAACGTGAATATCAATGCTGTATTTTTCAACCTCTTTTCTCATAATGGACACGAGTTTGTGGGACGTTCATGGCTTCAAGACCCCGCTGAAGTTGAAGACAATGTGGAAAAGAGAAAGAACAAAGTCTCTACTGGATATAGATTTGTAAACACCGGAATTGATGAAGGCAAGAAGCGCGATTGGAAAAATAATATTGAGTTTGGCTATATCAGCGCCGGTGGAGGTGCAAGATGGATCAATGCCATAAGGAGGCTCAGGAAAGAAGACAAGATATTCGCTTTGATCAAGGGAAAGGGATATGTGGGATATGGGATTGTGGAGGAGGAAGCCATTCTTGTTAAGAACTTCATAGTCCATGGCCAGAAAATAACCGACCAATTGGAGAGTGGACATCCTTGGAAGCAAGAAAAAGATCCGCTAAAGGATGAATGGCTTGTAAGGGTGAAATGGGTGAAGACTTATCCTGAAAATGAAGCAAGATGGTTCAAAGGAGCATTTGCGAATCAAAATGTGGTCTGCGAATTGCGTGATATGAAGACCTTTGAGTTTCTTAGGAAGGAGTTCGAAATCGGAAAGGAGGAATAGTTGCCCTCGCCATCTTTGGCTTGGACAAGCTTATGGTCACCTGGAGGTGCTCACTTCTCATTTCCTGATTTCTCAAGAAAAATGCCTTCCATGGCCGCCCTAAGGTCTGAGATCGGAAGAGCACACGTCTGAACTCCAGTCACCTGAAGCTATCT
>CAZJBB010000314.1:0-2390 GCA_964543995.1 uncultured Bacteroidales bacterium | reverse complement strand
GAGATAGCTTCAGGTGACTGGAGTTCAGACGTGTGCTCTTCCGATCTTTTTAGCAGTACCGAAAAACGGCAAGCATTTATCCCCGACAAGCTCTTTTTTGCCAATGAATTTATTTTAGACTTAAATTCAGAATATGGCACCAAAGGAAAGAAATACAAGGTTGAAGGTTTATTAAAAATTCTTGACAGCAACAAGTTTACCATTACAGAAAATACACCCCTCGAAGAAGAAATTGCCCTTGACCCCGAATTGTTGGGTAAAGTATTTGAAAACCTTTTGGCAAGTTATAACCCTGAAACAAAAACCACCGCTCGCAAGCAAACAGGTAGTTTTTACACACCCCGCGAAATTGTAAATTATATGGTGGATGAAAGCTTGATTGCGTACTTTAAACAAAAACTTGACAATACAGAAGCATTAGAGAATATACTGCGCAGTTTATTTACCCACCTTATTGACTTACCCGAATTTACAACATCGGAAACCGATATTTTTATTAAAGCCATTAGCGAAGTTAAAATACTTGACCCTGCTTGTGGCTCGGGTGCTTTCCCTATGGGCGTGTTGCACCGTTTGGTGGATTTGCTAAGCAAACTCGACCCTAATAATAAAAAATGGAACGAACTGCAAAAACAACGAGCCATTGCCGAAACTACCGAAGTATTTGAAAGTGGCGATGTAACGGAGCGTGAAATTCGTTTGAATGAAATAAACAAGGCATTTGACTTAAGCATGAATTATCCCGATTATGCCCGTAAGTTGTTTTTGATTGAAAACTGCATTTACGGTGTGGATATACAACAAATTGCCATCCAAATCTCCAAACTTCGTTTCTTTATATCCCTCATCGTTGACCAAAAGGTGGATGATAATAAACCCAATCGTAACATACTAAGTATGCCCAACCTCGAAACCAAGTTTGTGGCTGCAAATACCTTGATTGGATTGGATAAACCAAAGCAAATGTCATTAATAGCCGGCGATGTCGATATTCTCGAAAAAGAATTAAGTGATATTCGACGGAAAATATTTTTTACTCGAAAATACTCAGAAAAGAAAACATTAAAAAAAAGGGAAAAAACCAAACGAGAAGAATTACAAACAGCTTTGACCCAAAGCGGCTATACTGCAAATATAGCAGGGCAAATGGCAGGTTGGAATCCTTTTGACCCTATGAAATCAGCTGCCTTCTTTGACACTGAAACGATGTTTGGTTTTAAAGAGGGCTTTGATGTAGTGATTGGGAATCCGCCGTATGGAGTATCTATAAAAGATAATTACAGAAAAGAAGTTATAAAATATATTGGAAAAGTTCCTGATTATGAGATTTATTATTATTTTATAGAAGTAGCATTCAAATTTTTAAAATATGATGGTATAAAGAGTTACATTATCCCTAATACTTTTTTATTTAATGTTTTTGCAGTAGAATATAGAAAAAAACTTATTGAAAATTGGAAATTAAATTTAATTTTAGACTGTACAGATTTCAAATTATTTGAAGGAGCAACCGTTTATAATGCAATAACAATTTTCAAAAAGGAAGCAAATAGCGAAACCATTGGTTATAAAAAAACAAAATCAGCAGAAAGTATAACTGACCTATTAAGTAGAAAGATAGAATACATAAGCAAAGAGGATATTTTAAAAAGTATTCAAAATTGGGCATTAACCTTCAAATTAGATATTTCGACTATTCAAATAATTCAAAAAATAAAGGAGGGGAAGGCAATACTATCTTCCTTATTTCCAGAACTATCACAAGGATTAATAGCGTATGATAAATATCAAGGACAATCTAAAGAAGTAATTGAAAGTCGGGTTTATCATTACAATTCATTTTCTAAAAAAACTTTAAAAAGATGGTTGTGGGGTGAAGATATAAACAAATATGCTTTGAAATGGAATGAGAAGGAATACATTGACTATTGTAAGGGTCTCGCAAATCCTCGTCAACCTAAATTTTTTACTGGAGAACGATTATTAGTAAGAGAAATTACAAACCCAAGTATTTTTTGTGCTTTTACTTGCGATGAATATTACCACGACCCTTCAATTATCGTAATTTTAGAAGGGGCAGAAATTTCATCAAAAATCCTTTGCGGTATATTAAACTCTAAGTTGATGTCTTTTTATCATTTTAATTCCTCTCCCAAAGCCACAAAAGGTGCATTCCCAAAAATTTTGGTTGAGGATATTAAAAATTTCCCATTGCCTAATGTTTCTAAAGCGCAGCATCAACATTTCATTACCCTTGTTGACCAAATCCTTTCCGCCAAAGCCCAAAACCCCAAAGCCGATACCAGCCAATTAGAAAAGCAAATAGATGTAATGGTTTATAAGCAGATCGGAAGAGCGTCGTGTAGGGAAAGAGTGTTCAGAGCCGTGTA
>CAZJBB010000313.1:0-2401 GCA_964543995.1 uncultured Bacteroidales bacterium | reverse complement strand
TGAAAATTAATTCAATATGACTGAATTTATTGAAAAGTATGTAAATCCATTTACCGACTATGGTTTTAAAAAGTTGTTTGGTGAAGAAATAAACAAGGACTTACTGCTTGATTTTTTAAATGAGTTGCTGAGAGAAGAACAAGGGCAAATTATAGATTTAACCTATCTGAAAACAGAGCAACTGGGGACCACTGAAATGGATAGAAAAGCCATCTTTGACTTGTATTGCGAGAATGAAAAAGGAGAGAAATTTATTGTGGAGTTGCAGAAGACAAAACAGAATTTTTTCAAAGACCGAACGGTTTATTATTCAACTTTTCCCATTAGAGAGCAAGCAAAGCGTGCTGATTGGGATTATGAGTTAAAAGCGGTTTATGCCATTGCTATTCTTGATTTTGTGTTTGAATCAGACAAGAAAGACGAGAATAAATTTCGTTATGATGTAAAATTGACTGAACAAGAATCCCATGATGTGTTTTATGATAAGCTGACATTCATATATTTAGAAATGCCCAAGTTCAATAAAACCGTGGAGGAATTAGAAACCCGATTTGAGAAATGGCTGTATGTGATTAAGAATCTGAATAAACTGGATAGGATTCCTGACAAACTCAGAGAAAAAATATTCGACAAATTATTTGATTCGGCCGAGATCGCCAAGTTTTCAAATGATCAAGTACGTTCCTATGAAGATAGTTTGAAATATTATAGAGACCTTAAAAACTCAATAGATTCTGCTAAAGAAGAAGGAAAGATTGAAGGAAAGATCGAAATAGCAAAAAAAGCTTTAGAAAAAGGTCTTTCTATTTATGATATTTCCGAGTTAACAGGACTGACAGCATTAGAAATTAAGAGTTTGCAATAAATACATCTTTAAGCGGAATAGCATTTTCGTTTTATTCATTCTATACATTTTTTTTAGTACCAATTAAAGTGTATAGTAATTTCCCCATATTGGCTGCTTTTCTTACCATCAGATAAAAGTTTTTCCCTCGGCTCAAAGGCCGTATTTGAAACATTTCTTCAAATCAATGAACAGTTCAGGATTTTTTGTATTTTAGTCCGATAATTCAACGTTTATGAATTCAACATTTCGAAATGGGATATTTCTTTTAGCCTTGATAGCTTCCATCTCCCTTTTATCTTCTTGTGCTACCTCTCGGGTAGAGCAGCAACAAAACAAAATTGATAGGGCAAAGGAAGCAAAAGATGCGGAAGCATTACAAAAATACAGCAAAGCCGTTAAACACCACCAGGATATTCAGTCGAAAGAAACCCGAAAGCGCATGAAGAACAACCTTACCAAAGCTTCCAATGCCCCTAAATCCAAAAAGAAATGCTTCCTCAAGAGATGGTTCAGTAAGGAAAAAGACACACCTTGTCCGGCTTCAACCAAATAATGAATAAAAGTGAAGATTTTTAATAAAACACTTTTACTCCTATTATATATACTATTTTCATCCTTTTGGGCAATAGCCCAAAACCCTTTGGATTTAAAATTTGAACGCATATCCTCCGAAGTAGTAAAGTACGAAAGAGGTCTGTCTCAAAATAGCATCAAATGTATTTATCAGGATAAAACAGGCTACCTTTGGGTTGGCACATGGGATGGCCTTAACCGCTACGACGGGTATAAATTTAAACCCTTTCGTGCCATTTCGTCGGATAATCCTTTTGGCTTGCTTTATTCAAGTGTCACTGCAGTGTTGGAAGACATTGACAAGGTTTTATGGTTGGGAACCGAGCAGGGCTTGACCGCTTTTGATAAGAAAACCGGAAAATACAAGCAGTTTCTTGCAAACTCCAACAACCCGAATAGCATTAATCATAACCAAATAAATGCTTTAACGCAAAATGTCAACGGAATAATTTGGATAGGGACCAAGGAAGGTTTATCCTATTATTCCCCAAAAAAACAGATGATTTCACGCTTTCTTTTCCCTTTAATTTCTAAAGAAAAAAAGCAGCCCGAAATCAACGCCATTATTACAGATAATAAAAATCAAACCTGGGTAGCCACCTCTTTAGGTTTATGTAAAATTGATTCTAATTTTCAAATTCAACTGTATTTGAATTCGCACAACTCCTCATTATGCTCCGATAATATTCAATGTTTATTTTTAAATAGCAATGATCAAATTTGGGTGGGTACCGACAAAGGACTCAATCTTTTCGATGTTAAAAACAACAGTATGATTGCCTTGCGCGAAAAGCCTAATACACAACCAACAAGTCAGGATGACATCAAGGCCATTTACGAAGATAAATCCGGTTTGATTTGGATGGGAACCAATGGAAGCGGTTTGTTTATATACGATAAAAACAACAATGTATTTCACCAATATAGCAATCAGGTTGAAAATGACTTTAGTCTAAGCAATGATTATATTCAATGTATAAC
>CAZJBB010000312.1:0-2410 GCA_964543995.1 uncultured Bacteroidales bacterium | reverse complement strand
TTCTGATCTTTTGCGAGCTACTGCATTGGCTTTGGCTTCATTGATTTTAGCTTCGGCTTCTAATGCTTTTTTGTGAGCTTGTTTTTTGGTAAGGATAACTTCGTTTGCTTTAGCAGAAATTTTAGTTTCTTTGTCTGTTAACCAGGCTTGAAATTTTACTTCGGCATCTTCTAAAGTGAAAGCACCTTTTTTTACTCCATTGAGTAAGTGGTTTTTGTATATAACTCCTTTGTATGAAAGGATGGCTCTGGCGGTATCGCTTGGCGATGCGCCTTTTTGTACCCAATCAACGGCTTTGTTAAAGTCTAAGTTGATGGTTGCTGGTTTTGTAAGAGGGTTGTACGTGCCAATGACTTCAATAAATCTTCCGTCTCGTGGTGCACGACCATCCGCAATTACAATATGGTAAAAAGGTTGTCCTTTTTTTCCATGACGTTGTAATCTAATTCTTGCTGGCATAATGATTTGATTGTTAGATAATAATTGTTTTTGTAAATCGGCTGCAAAGATCGCATTTTTATTCGAAAAAACAAGCAATTACTTGAAAAAAGCTGAATAAAATAGGAAAAAGGTGCAAGCAGATTTTTAAATCGTGAAATCTCATCTCCTCATAATATTGAAGCAGAAAACATCAATCTTCTTGATAATCAAGATCTTTGTTAAATGTTTCTTCGATTAAGAAAACTGAAATCACAGCAAGGGTGATGCAAACCGCGCTTACAATAACGCCTGCCGTCCATAAATCAAATTTGTCTTTTAAGTATAAAATGGCTGCTGAAATGGGTAAGGTGGCTCCCCGCACTATGTTTGGAACGGTGGTGGTAACCGTAGCCCTTAGATTGGTTCCGAAAAGTTCGGACGAAGTAGTGACAAATACGGCCCAATACCCTTGTGCAACGCCCAGTAAAAAAAGAATGAAATAAAAAACCCAGGCAGATGCATGAAATGCGCTAAAGTACCAAATGTTGAAAATAATTAAGAAAATGAGTGCGATAAGTAAAGATTTCTTTCTCGATTGAAGCCATTGACTGATAAACCCGGTTACAAAACTTCCGACAGAAGCCCCAATGTAGTGCCACATAACCGCTTTTCCCCCAATAATTTCCCCTTCAATTCCGAGAACTTTCGCATATTCAGGAGATTGAATTACCAAAATTCCAATCACAAACCAAACGGGCATCCCAATTAAAATGCAATATACGTATTTGAGCAATCTTTTTTTATTGGTAAAGATGCTGAGGAAGTTGCCTCTTTTTACACTCGTTTCGGCTTTCTTGGAATTTTCAAACATACCGGATTCATAAACCGATGCTCTTAGCAATAAAAGTAATAAACCCAATCCTCCACCCACTTGGTAGGCAACTCGCCAATCGAAGAAATCAGCGACTAAAAAGCCCAACACAGCCCCCACGATGCCAATCCCTGAAACTAATGTGGTTCCATAACCACGAGTTTCTTTGCTCATGACTTCAGAAACCAAAGTGATTCCAATGCCCAGTTCTCCTGCAAGTCCAAGTCCGGCAAAGAATCTTAATATTGCGTATTGTTCCATGTTTTGAACAAATCCATTGGCGAAATTAGCAACGGAATATAAAGCAATGGTGAAAAACAATACCGGCAACCGACCCTTTTTGTCTCCCATAATTCCCCAAATGAGACCACCTATCAGCATACCAACCATTTGCATGTTCAATAGAAAAATACCTTTAACCATTAACTGGTCTTTAGGAATGCCAATGCCAATTAAACTGGGAACTCTAACAATTCCAAATAAAATTAGGTCATAAATGTCGACGAAATAACCTAAGGAAGCGACTATTACGATGATATTAAATGGGTTTTTACTCAGGGTTTTTGAGTCCATATTGGGTGAGAATAAATTAAAATTAATGTGAATGATTTAACCAAAATACACCGGGCTGTAAAATTAGTAAAATATTTTTCATGTTAAATTGGGCTTAAAAATTGTCTTTCTATAATCGGACAATTCAAAAACTTAAAAAAGCTAATTGGTGTTTAAAGGCACAAGGTTCTATAGAAGGCCAGATAGAATTCGTAATTGTTAGTGGATTTTGTTTCCATAATATACAAAGAAAATATTGTATATTTGCTTTATGAAACTCATTGATTCAAATAAAGACAAACTGCTTGAACTTTGTGAGAAATACAAGGTACAAGAACTCTATTTTTTTGGTTCTGTCTTGACTGAAGAATTTAAAGAAACTAGTGATATTGATATTTTAATTCAGTTCTGCCAAATAGATTTATTGGATTATTTTGATAACTATATGGATTTTAAAGGAAATTTAGAACTGTTATTTAAAAGACCTGTAGACCTTATTGAAAACCAGGCGATTAGAAATCCTGTTTTTCGAAAAGTGGTTGATAGGGAAAAACAATTATTTTATGA
>CAZJBB010000311.1:0-2458 GCA_964543995.1 uncultured Bacteroidales bacterium | reverse complement strand
TAGCTTCAGGTGACTGGAGTTCAGACGTGTGCTCTTCCGATCTGTGGGAATGCGTAATATAACGAAGTTCATCAGTCCAAACAACAACTGCTACCATTTTAAAATATCTTGCTTTACGCTTTTGGCAGATGTAATTTTTCCTTCTTTGTGCTCTTTTATCCCCGTGGAGATTCTTTCTTCATATTCATTTAAGGTCATGGGGGTAATTTCTTCTTCTAGTTGTTTTGCACGTTCGATTTTAAGTATTTTTTCCATTTCACTTAAAATGTTACTATTTGCATATCTTAGAATGTCTTGAATAACATTTAATTTTCTTGTTTGCACATCCATAAATTCCAAATTTTTAGTTGAAATCCAATTACATGATAAAATTAATAAATAATCGTATTAAGGCAAAAAAAAGAGGTTCAATTTTGAACCTCTTCTCATTTAGTGTTTTGTTACTTTATCTCCCAAGTGTCTCCGCTATTTAATAAGTCGTCAACATTTTTTATTGGAGAATTTACTTTGGCATAATCTATTTGTTCGGTAACCATATCATCATAAGTGGAGAACATGGCAGAACGTATGACACCTAAAGCAGTTGGGAACATTGGAGGATTCATCTTGGCCAGCATCAAGTGAATACCTGGGTCCTGAGCATATTGATCATGAACCAAGAGGTCTTCTTCTGTAATTCCATTTTCTCCAATTTTTACAACCTCCAAACCATTGGTAGTTAAACGAATTCCCTTGTTCTTTTCTTTTCCGAAAATCATGGGTTCGCCATTCTTTAAATGGAGTTGGTTTTCATCTTTTAAATCCTTGGAAGTGATTAGTTTATGGGTGTCATCATTAAAAATGATGCAATTTTGAAGAATTTCAATGATAGAAGTTCCATCATGTTTTGCCGCTTCAAACATCACCTCAGTCATCATTTTGATGTTATTATCGGGCACTCTTGCGAAAAATGTACCTTGAGCACCTAAAATGAGTTCCCCTGGATTAAACGGATGTTCAATCGTTCCTTGTGGTGAAGTTTTTGTTGTACTACCAATAGGCGTAGTAGGAGAGTATTGACCTTTTGTTAACCCATAAATCTGGTTATTAAAAAGGAGCACGTTGATGTCAACATTTCTTCTGATTAAATGTATGAAGTGGTTTCCACCGATAGCCATGGAATCTCCATCACCAGTGGCAACCCAAACGCTCAGGTGAGGATTGGCAACTTTAACTCCGGTTGCTATAGGATTGGCTCTTCCATGAATGCTATGAAAACCATAAGTATTCACATAATATGGAAAACGAGAAGAACATCCAATGCCTGAAACAAGGCAAAAGTTTTCTTTACGATAACCTATTTTAGGAAAAACATTGGCAACTGCAGCTAATATTGCATGGGC
The DNA here is from genome assembly GCA_964543995.1 of uncultured Bacteroidales bacterium. Lineage (GTDB taxonomy): Bacteria > Bacteroidota > Bacteroidia > Bacteroidales > CAIXTV01 > CAIXTV01. Next base: position 1,076 of record CAZJBB010000311.1, on the reverse strand, counting down.
ACCGCATCCGGGACACCATTTAACCATTTGGTCACTAACAAAATCTTCTTTTGATAAAGGAACGCGTGAGCGTTCTACTGTTAAATTTTCTTCCATTTTTTAATCCTCCTGTAATACTTGGTTAAACTTATCTACGAGTTCTGAAACAATAAAAGGTAAGCCTTTTACTTTGTTAAATTGCTGGTAGTTGAATTTTGGATGACGCATACGTAACCAATTAACAAATTGTCCTGAATTAAGTTCAGGAACAACTATCTTTTTAAATCCTTTGAAAATATCGGCTGTATTTTTGGGGAGTGGTAAGATATAATGGAAATGTGCATGACTTACTTTTTTCCCTTGTTTTTGCATTTCTTTAACTGCATCTAAAACAGCTCCATAAGTACTTCCCCAGCTAACTACAAGCAAGTCTCCTTCTTTTTCACCGAAAACCTCTTGTTCAGGTATTTTAGAAACAACTCTTTCTACTTTTTCTGCTCTGAAATCTGTCATTATCTGATGGTTATCAGGATCAGTGGAGACATTCCCAATAATGTTTTCTTTTTCTAATCCACCAATTCTATGACGTAAACCTTCGGTTCCCGGAATAGCCCATTGACGTACTAAATTTCCAGCATTTCTTCTATAAGGTTTATAATCTGCATCATTTTCCATAGCTAGAGGAGGGTGAATCTCGGGTAGATCACTTGCTTTTGGAATCCTGAAAAGTTCAGAGCCAAAACCTAAGTAACCCTCGGTAAGTAAAATAGCAGGAGTCATGTGCTCCAACGACAATTTTGCTGCTTCGTATGCATAATAGAAACAATTGGCCGGAGTAGAAGCTGAAATAACAATCACAGGCGCTTCCCCATTTCTGCCAAACAAGGCTTGCATTAAATCAGATTGTTCAGATTTTGTAGGTAAACCGGTTGAAGGCCCCCCACGCTGAACATTCACAATCACTAATGGTAATTCCGTCATTACGGCTAATCCAATGGCTTCGCTTTTTAAAGAAAGACCCGGACCTGAAGTTGTTGTAACCGCCATAGAACCTGCAAAACTGGCACCAATGGCCGAGCAAATACCTGCAATTTCAT
>CAZJBB010000310.1:0-2462 GCA_964543995.1 uncultured Bacteroidales bacterium | reverse complement strand
AATGAGCCTGCAGCAATGATGTGCAATTCCGGCATCTTTTCGTAAAAAAAACGCAATGAAGTAATGGCATGTGGACATTCCTGTATTTCATCAAAGAAAAGAAGTGTTTTCCCCGGAATAATACTAGTCTTGAAAATAGCAGCAATATTCTCGCAAATAATTGAAGGCGATAGTTCATCAGAAAACAGCGCTTTTAAGCGTGGACTTTCTTCAAAATTGACTTCAATAAAAAAGTCAAATTTCTTTCCAAACTCTCTGACGGTCTTTGTTTTCCCTACTTGTCGGGCACCTCTTATTAATAGGGGTTTATGTTTATTTTCCGCCTTCCATTTTTCTAGTTCAACATCCGTATTTCTATTAATATACATGTGATTTGTTTAAAATACAGGGCAATATTACAATATATTTCTCAATAATACAAGGCAATATTATGATGATATACAAAAAAAACAAGGCAATAAGGTGTTATTTTTCACAAAAGCAGTCGATATTTGTGAAAAAGGAACCTTCTTTTTTTATTGCAGATGGCAAATGGGTTAATGATTTGAGTTTATTCGAATTTTTTATACACATAATATCCATATTTTCGATGTATTCTGCCATGTGCAAGAGAATTTCTGTTGCCGTCATGTGGCAATCATGAGATTCTTTCGTGCCTAGGGAATAGAACTTCTGAATAAGTTCAAATTCCGAAGTAATGACGTTAAATTGCTGGTTGCATTCCTCGTTTTCCTTGATTTCTTCTCGTTTAAGGTCGCAAGCAAATTCGTTTTTTAAAAAGGTGATAGGCCTGAGCCCAAACGTTATTAATATTCACTTTTTTACTGTAATCCCAGTTTATGGATTCTATATTAAAACAAAGCCAACGAACAGAACCTGATTCATCACTTAAGAATTCCGTTTAAAAAGAGAAGCCGTGTTGGAATGGTTCACATCAAAAGAGAACTACGTTGCATACCACGAACAAAGGATGGACAGCGAAGTTGTAAAAAAGATGATGATTGAAGAAAATTGACTTGGAAATAGGCTGAGGAGACGTTCCACATTTTAAAACGCAGAAAGCCTTTCAGAAGAATGTATACCATAAATGTGTAACGTATACCAATGGAATATCTGCCAATGGAACGTCTTTTATTGGAACATACCCAAAAATCAATTTTCTCCTTCGGGTTTGTTTTTAGAATACTGCCTCCATTTGTTCAAGGCCGATTCCATGTCAGTAGGGATGGGGCTTTCGAAATACATTTTCTTGCCGCTTTCAGGATGGGTAAATCCTAGAGAATATGCATGTAAGGCTTGGCGTGGGATCAACTGAAAACAGTTTTGTACAAATTGTTTGTATTTGGTAAAGGTGGTGCCTTTTAAAATGGCGTCACCTCCATAAGTTTCGTCGTTAAAAATGGGATGTCCGGTAAATTTCATGTGCGCACGTATCTGATGGGTGCGTCCGGTTTCCAATTTGCATTCAATTAGGGTCACATAACCAAAACGTTCAACCACTTTAAAATGGGTAATGGCGTGTTTTCCATAACTTCCATCCGTAAAAACAAACATAACCCTGCGATCCTTTAAGCTTCTGCCAATATGCCCTTCAATGGTGCCTTCATTTTCATCGAAATCGCCCCAAACCAAGGCTTTATAGTTTCTATGAATGGTATGGTCGAAAAATTCTTTTGCCAGTTTGCTTTGTGCCAATTCGGTTTTGGCTACGATTAATAAACCGGAAGTGTTTTTATCTATTCGATGCACCAACAAAGGGAAGGTTTCGGTTTCACACTTCTGTTGGAAATGATAAAGTAAGGCATTTAACAAGGTGCCTGTGAAATTTCCAAAGCCCGGATGGACCACCAATCCGGCGGGTTTATCCACAATAATCACATGCTCATCTTCGAAAACCACTGAAATAGGGATGTTTTCGGCATTAATTTCGATTTCGCGAGGAGGATGGGGCAGTACTAAACTGATGACATCCAAGGGTTTTACCCTATAATTCTGCTTTTCGGCTTTATCGTTCACCAAAATACAGTTGGCTTTAGCCGCTTGCTGGATTTTGTTTCTCGAAATACCTTCGATGCGATTCATTAAAAATAAATCGATTCGCAGCAGGCTCTGACCTTTGTCTGCAATAAATCGGAAATGCTCAAATAATTCGGTTTCCTCTTCAAGGAGCTCTTGAGAGGGATTCTCTTGTTCGTTTGTAATCATTTATCGGATAATAACTAGTTTTTGTATGCTTCCTTTTTTGGTTTTGTTATCGAAGATGTTAACAAAATACACCCCGGAAGCTAGAGATTCAAGGGAAACGGTGCTCGAAAAAGCTTGATTCATCAACAAGCACTGTTGAGAATTGTATAATTGAAAAGTGAGGTTTTGGGTATCGTTTGAAACTTCAATATGAAGTACATCATTGGTAACCGGATTGGGAGATCGGAAGAGCACACGTCTGAACTCCAGTCACCTGA
>CAZJBB010000309.1:0-2551 GCA_964543995.1 uncultured Bacteroidales bacterium | reverse complement strand
ACACGGCTCTGAACACTCTTTCCCTACACGACGCTCTTCCGATCTATTTCTGATTTTATTAGGTATTTTAGGGGTGTTGATATACAGATGCTTTACTCCTTCCCCCGCGTGGCACTTCACCGTTCACGGTTGGAACATCGATATATGGGTTATGATATGGTTTCTGGTTGGGTATTGGCAAAAGAAAACTATTTTAGGTGCTCTGAAAAATATTTTAGTCTCGGCGGCTGGCTTGGTTATACTAGTAGGTATAGTGGTGTATGTCCCCTTCAGTACAATTTACATTTTCGACCCCATTCGCGCTGAAAGCTATCGCCAGTTCTTTTTGGGCACTAACACAAGCCCTATAACACGCGAAAACTATGTTGCGGAATTAAAAGCTCATCCTTCGTATTTGTCGCCATGGAAGATGCGGGCGCAGATTCTTTCAGAACATGGGGACAATAATCCGAAACTGGCATTAGAGGAGTACTTCCATGGTGTGGATGCAGCGAAACAAGGTTCATATGAAATCGCTCTCCAATCTTACAAGCACTCTATCAATTTAGATGGCGACTGCCCTTTGTCGTTTAACAACGCAGCGTGGCTGCTTGCCACGTGTCCTGCAAAAGATTTTAGAGATGGGATTTCCGCTGTTGGTTTCGCCAAAGAGGCGGCGAGGATTAGCGGAAATTGCTGGTGGTTTCTCGATACCTTAGCAACAGCCTATGCTGTTGCAGGTAATTTTGATAACGCCATCAAAACGGAGGAACTTGCATTAAAGACATGTCCAAATGACAATAAAGCAGCGTTTGAAGAAAGGTTAAGGTCATTTCAGAATCGGCGAGTATGGGAACATGCTGGCTCAGATATTTCTGGCGGAAGCCAGTCGCAAGAAGCTACCGCAAACCATGCCAAGGAATTAAATGGCAAGCCGTCAGCCACGCCTGAGCAAACGACCGAAGCCAAAACTACAACCAACGCCCAACATAAGGAATGGAAGTCATTGTGCGACAAAATATCGGTTATACTATCATCGATTGAATTAAGGTCTGACTTTTTTACAGATTGCAAACGTGACCATGATTATGACGAAGAATTGAAACGGCTTACCGTAGCTCTCGAAACTGACCAGACGGCTGTGGAGACAATGATTATGGAATTGGATTCGAAAGGGTTCCCAAGTGCTGAAGCATTGCAACACCTAGTGAATGAATTCTTTCACCAAAAGAAAATGTACAATCTCGCTAGGGCTTTTTGCCGAATCGATCACCCGGAGACTATGAAAGAAAAGTGGAAGGAAGCGGGAGAAGCATCAAAGGCTTTAAATAATGTAAGGAACAAAATCGGCGACCTGATGGTATATGGCCTGCCATCCGCAACTCGCTAGGTCATTATGGGCACCGCATGGATACAATCACGACTATCACCACCGTTATAGGCAGCACTGTTGCCGTCGCCACACTGGCCAACGGCGTCCGGCAGTATCGCCGCAAAGTCCATCTGGAAATATTTCACATCTATGCAGACCGATACAATGCAATAGTCACCCCGGAGATTTATCCTATGTGGCAGGGTGCGCTCAGCGGAGACCAAGACCACTGGTCAGAGATGACTCCGACTATGATAAAGTATCTAAACTTGGTTTGGGAAGAATTCTATTTATCACGGGACGGAGTGATCCCTCGTCGGCTATGGCGATTGTGGTCACCTGAGATTCACCGAGTACTTGCTTCCGATTTTGCGAGAAACACTATGAAGGCTCATGACTTTCATTTTTCACGTGAGTTGACCTGTGATTCATGAAATCGCAAGCAAGCCACCTGATTCTGCCACCAGTTCGGAAAATGAATTATCTTGCCGAGAACGTCTCAGAGCTTCTACCCCATCTTCGTGGCAAGGTCTTTCACGTGACTTCCCGTAATAAATATGAAGCCATATTAATTTCGGGAGGCATTATGAATAACCGCGATGGCTTTCACGGGATCAATACAAGTTCACTTCATAGCTATGGCAGACTCAGGGGATATGTTTGCCTGTTTGACCTTCGGAATTTTAACGAGGAAATGATCAGTGAGGTTCTAGAAAAATATAATTTTCTTCGTCCTGCATGGTTTGGGAAGATGCGACCAACTTTTGAGGAATGGAATCTGACTTATTTGTTGCTTTCCCCAAGTAATTACCAAAATTTGATTTCTTACGACGCAGCCAGCCACGAGATTGGGGTTAATGGTAACGGATCCTTGGCAATCAGAAAAGCTGAAGCATGGATACCTGAACGCATCCCACTGGAATGGATAGAAACTATATATAATGTACGGGTCATCTGCCATGCACCGCCGATTGGCACTTGGATCCGTTTTGTATGGGATAGAGCGGCTAAACAGTCTGGCTCAGAGTGTGGCTAAGTCGTAAAGTTTTACTAGGCTTACGCGGTGGCGACCTGCGCCGCCGGACAGCTTAACTCAATCCTCGTTCAAACGAACCGGCTGGAGGCCGGGAATGTATTTGCAGGCTTCCATCAGCGCCGCGCCGTACCGGCCATAGGCCATGGCTGTGTGATGAATGAACG
>CAZJBB010000308.1:0-2564 GCA_964543995.1 uncultured Bacteroidales bacterium | reverse complement strand
TACACGGCTCTGAACACTCTTTCCCTACACGACGCTCTTCCGATCTCTCCCGGTCCCAGTTACAATGCCGGTGGTTGTCTATCTTTATCCTATTCGAATTATTTTGTAAATAATGCCGCTTTGGGTGGAACCACCATTGCTTTTGGAGGAATGACCAAACCCTTAATAGCGAAATGTAAAGTGGTTCCTTGTCAAACCTACCATTTAAAAATGGCTGTAGCAGACGGATATAACGGCTTATATGATTCGGGTGTGTTTTTAGAAGCCAACAGCTTCTCTGCCAGTTCTTTTAGTGTTCACAACGTATATACCAGCAATGTTTTAGGAAATAATGCCATTGAAGGTTGTTCTGATGGAAGGATTACTTTTGTTGCCCCAAATCCTGTAAATACCGCATTGACAATTAATTATACTGTTGGCGGAACGGCCATTAACGGCACTGACTACACAAACATACCAAGTAGCATCACCATCCCTGCGGGGCAAGATTCAGTTTCATTAATTATTCATCCTTTATTGGATGGAATTACTGAAGGGGGAGAAACCGTAATTTTAAACATTAACAATGGTTGTACAACTGTGAAAGACACCATTTACATAATTGATAATCTCCCTCTAACGGTAAATGCAGGAAACGACACCTCCATTTGCACAGGGAACCCAGTGACCCTTACTGCTCTTGCCAATGGTGGAATTGCACCCCTAACTTACCATTGGAGTCAAAATGCCGGAAGTGTAAGCCAGGTTTCAGTGAGTCCTTTAGCGAACACCACTTATGCAGTTACGGTTACCGACAATTGTGCTGCTTCAGTTACGGATAGTGTTAATGTAACCATAAATCCCGGATTAACGATTGCAGTAAATGCACAGCCATCGACGGTATGTTTAGGACAAACAACAACTTTAACTGCTTCGGGAGCGGATACTTATGTTTGGCAACCCGGAAATTTAGCAGGAGCAAGCATCAATGTTTCTCCAAATGCCACCAATACCTATACCGTAATAGGAAATAGTAATGGTTGTTTGGGAACGGATTCTGTGAAAGTAAATGTGGGTAATTTAAATGTTTCTGTTACTTCCACCAACGAAAATTGTGGTCATGCGGATGGAAGTGCAAGTGCGGTGGTAACAGGAAGTTGTCAAGGAAACTATGTCTACGATTGGAATACCCTTCCTAGTCAGTCCACGGCTCAGATACAAAACTTATCCGCAGGCACTTATACTGTTACCGTTTCATGTGGCGTATGCACCGGAAGTGCATCAGTTGACATTCTCAATACCAATGGGGGAGTGGTTGCCAACTTTATTGCCAATCCTCAAGAGGTAACGGTGGACAACGGTTTGGTGAACTTGCTGGATATTTCTTCGGGTAATATCAATTCTTGGGTTTGGAGTTTGGGAGATGGCACCATAGAATCAGGTACTTCAATTAATCATTTGTATGGGCAAGCCGGTATATATCCGGTAACGCTGATTGTTAAGGATGCGATAGGTTGTACTGATAGCGTTACAAAAAATATCATTGTAAGGGATTTATATAGCTTGTACATTCCCAATTGTTTTACGCCCAATGGTGACACGCATAATGAGAAATTCGCCCCACGAGGTACTAATATAGATCCTAACAACTTCAGTATGTTTATTTTCGATCGCTGGGGAGGAAAAATGTTTGAAACCCATACCTGGACTGATGATACCTGTGAAGGCTGGGACGGAACCTTGAATAATTCAGGTTATGTTGATAAAGCCCGAATGGGGGTGTATATTTATAAAATTCATGCCGGAAATGTGCATGAAGGCTATCAGGATTACATTGGAAAAATTACTATTATTCCTTAATTACTTAACTGCTTCCCTCTGTTGAATTTATTTCATAGTGCGTTTTGTGGTTTATGTATATGAAATCCAAAATGATGTAGAAAAGTAAGGCTAAAAAGCAGCTTTCTGTTTTATTATATTTACTTTTATAGCATCAAAAACAAAATGATAATAAAACGAAAACATTGACCCATGAAAAAAAACCTTTATTTGTTTATGGCATTGAGTGTAGTTCTTTTTGCCGGTTGCAAAAACAACAAAACACAAACCTCTGATAATCCGTTTTTTTCGGATTATAAAACGCCTTTCGAAGTTCCTCCTTTCGATAAAATTGACACTTCGCATTATCTTCCTGCTTTCAAAGAAGGCATTAAGCAACACAATGCTGAAATTGATTCTATTGTCAACAATTCGGCTGAACCCAATTTTGAAAACACCATATTAGCCTTCGACAAATCTGGGAAATTGCTCACCAAGGTAAGCAGTGTTTTTTTCAACCTAACCGGTACGATTTCTAATGAAAAAATGCAGGCGCTGGAAATGGAGTTAAGTCCGATGACGGCAAAGCATTCCGACGACATTTCTATGAATGAAAAGTTATTCAAACGCATTAAAGCTGTGTATGATAAAAGGAATGAAATGAAGCTCGATTCTCAGCAAATTCGGGTTACTGAAAAATACTATCGTGATTTTGTTCGTAAGATCGGAAGAGCACACGTCTGAACTCCAGTCACCTGAAGCTATCT
>CAZJBB010000307.1:0-2635 GCA_964543995.1 uncultured Bacteroidales bacterium | reverse complement strand
GCGGCCTGAGCTGCGGGCGTAATTTAAGAATTTCCTTTTGGTGCTTCTCACGCCCCGGTACTGCGTGGTAGATGTCCGAACGATATGGCAAAACCGGCTCCTTCTTCGAACAGAAAATCCGTCAAGAAAACGCCACGCCGAAAAAGTTGGATGTGAGCCTTGCGAACTTCAACGAGAGCATGACTTTGACTCCGCACCTTCTCCCCAACAAAAACCACATAAAAGGAGCACTGACAATACCAGCGCTCCGACACAGATCAAACATATGACACTATCAGAATACGCTTCAAAGATATCGCGCTTCAAGAAGGAAAGATTTTTACGAAACATGACGGAAGATGCATTCCGTGATCAAGTCGTTCGTCCGTTATTCCTTTTGCGTGGGATGCAGGATGGACGAGACCTCTGCGGACCAACAGAAGCTGGAAAGGATTCAATCTTCACTACTGAAAACAAGCTCGGTCAACTTGAGATTTACGCGCTTCAAACGAAGAGAGGACATATCAACCTGTCTAGAACAAACACTGACAATGTTGTAACCGCTTCAACGCAACTTAAAACCGCACTAGAAACGAACATTACTCTATTAAACCCTAGAGGAAGATTTCTGCCGAATAGAGCTATATTGTGTGCAAGTGGAAAGATTAATGATTCAGCTAGGGATTTTATCACCGATAGATTGGGAAACCCGAATATTTCTTTCTTGGATAGCGATGAACTGATTCCAGATATCGACAAACTGATGCCAGAGTTATGGTTCGATATAGATTCCAATGTTTTCCCGTATATCAGAAAGTTGAAAAGTAGCATTGAAAAGGGAACCCAACTGTTTTCAAGAGGAGAATTATTATCAGCTAATCTGCGCCCGATAGTTATATCAGAAGAAGCCTTTGTGTCATTAAGGACATATCGTTTTATATTTAAAAGGAAAAAAGTGAAAGGGAAAGTCGAGCAAACCCCCGATTTGATTGAGTTTCCTATTACGTCATTAATTTCAGCGAAAGAGAATCTCATACTTCTTTTAGGTGGTGCAGGCGCTGGAAAATCAACCTCTCTTCTTAGAATGGTTTACTTGCTCTGCGAGCGGTTTGAATCATCTGAAACAAGAGTTCCTATTCCGATTTTCTTTCGAGCAAATGAACTAACGAGTCCTGGAGAAAGCGTTCTTGACGCTATTCTTACTAGAATGCAAGAGATAGGCGACCTGAAAATATCCCCAATTACAACAGATGATTTACGACAGGGATTTTTATCTATATTTATTGATGCATTGGACGAGCTTCCAAACAAAGAGGTTCAACAGGCGGTTGTTACTCGCTTGGTATAGTTCTCCAATGCATATCCAAAATGCAGAATTATTCTCTCATCTCGCCCATATTACAATATAAAGGACATTCCTGCCTTGGCTCATTTCGCGGAGCATCGGATAGCATCCATGAGTTACCGAGAAGGCCAAAAAATTCTTGAAAGGCTTCACAAAAATGAAAGTCTTCCGGTGGTTAAATCGAGTGAATTATTAAGGCAGCTCCAAGACGTTCATGGCCTTGAGCTTAATCCATTGATAATCACCGTATTTGCAGCGAGTTGCGACGGTTCTCGTTGCGATGTTCCTGCAAATATTACAGAGTTGTTCAAAAAATTTACTGAACAGATGCTGGGTAGGTGGGACGAAACTAAAGGGATCTCATCACAATATCAGGCTCCATTGAAAGATTTTGTTTTAACGCGTGTGGCGTTTGAGATTCATGCAAGAAGAATTACGTCAATACCGTTAAAAGAGTTCGAGGCTCTCATAGAAAGTGAACTATCAAAAAGGGGCCATCGTGCAAATACAGCCCAACTAACGGACGAAATTGTTAATCGTTCTGGTTTGTTTCGAATTAATAATGGTGACATTGAGTTTAGACACTTGATGTTGCAGGAGTTTTTTGCCGGAAGGGGCATACCGGGAGATTATGACTTAAATACTATAATTACTGATGAGTGGTGGCGTCGCTCAATTGTATTCTATTTTGGTGATCGTCCAAATGAGGGGCATTCGCTTAAGAAGATTAGTAATGGAATGGATCTAATTGAATCAAAGGCTGGTATAACATTAACAACAACGATTGGACTTGCCATACAAGCCAGTTATCTTGTTGAGATAAAAGACAAGTTGCCTCTCGCCGATTTAATTATAAAGAGACTGGCAATTGTTTCAAGTCAGTTTGATAAATCAGTTATTCAAACTTCAACGCGCCCCCTCGAACGCTTCATCGATCTTATTATATCTGCCAGGGAGGCGGTGGCTTTCTCGTTCCTAAGCGAACATTTATCAGAGATTAAAAAATCTGTCCAAGCTCCTGAGTCTAATGAGGATGAAATTATGCATCTGCGGCATTTCTGGCTCATTATTGGATTAATCGAGTCAGGAGCGCTTGAACAGGCTATATCAGAAATCGACTCTTTTCATCCTACTGATAGACGGTTGTATTTAGGTCTTCATCTTGGGGCATATTTGATGCATCGCCAGAGAGTGACAACTCAGAATGAAAGGCTGGCCGCGGCGGCGGCGCAATTTTTTTTCTGTAAAAGTTGAGAGTATCCGCAAGTGAACCTTCAGTGGAATCAAAAAGGCGGGATGCTTTTCTTATGC
>CAZJBB010000306.1:0-2647 GCA_964543995.1 uncultured Bacteroidales bacterium | reverse complement strand
CTGCGCGACGTGGCCGAGCAGGCCGGAGAGAATCGAGCGGTGAATTGCGGCGTAATCCGCGTTGCGCTCGTTCAGCTTGAAGCGGCCTAAATCTTCCAGCGCGCCGTGCAATTGCGCGTGCAAATCCTGCCACTCGCGCATGCGCAGGTAGGAGAGAAAATTCGCTTTGCAGAATTTCCGGCGCTGGCCCTGCGTGCGGAGGCGCTCCCACTGGTCGTGAACTGCGTCCCAGATTTTCAGCAGCGAAAGAAAATCCGACGCTGGATCAATGAATCGTTTATGCGCAGCGGCGGCTGCTTCTTTGCGGTCAAGCGGACGTTCGCGCGGGTCTTGAATGCTCAAGCCGGCGGCGATGATGAGCAGTTCACGGCCCGCGTGTTCGTGCTGTGATTGCAAGAGCATCCGGCCGAGCGTCGGATCAATCGGCAGGCGCGAAAGATCGTGACCGAGTTGCGTGAGTTCGCGCTTCTCGTCGAGCGCGCCGAGTTCTTGTAAGAGTTTATAACCGCCATCAATCGCGGACGGCGGCGGCGGATTCACGAACGGAAACGTTTCGATATCGCCAAGGCGATACGCGCGCATCCGCAAAATGACTTCAGCGAGATTCGCGCGCTGGATTTCCGGCTGCGTGTATTGCGGCCGATCGTTGAAATCTTCCTCCGAATACAGCCGGATGCACACGCCGTCTTGCACGCGACCGCTTCGGCCTTTGCGCTGATTGGCGCTGCTCTGCGAAATCGGCTCCACGGGCAAACGCTTGGTGCGCGTGCGTGGATTGTAGCGGCTGATGCGCGCCAGTCCGGAATCAATCACATAGCGGATGCCGGGAATCGTGAGCGACGTCTCGGCGATGTTCGTGGCGACGACAATTTTCCGCCGATTCAATGGGGCGAAAACGCGTTGCTGATCGGCCGCGCTCAACAAGCCGAAGAGCGGAATGATTTCCGCCTCGCGCCCGAAGCGGCCATCGAGCAGATCACACGTCTCGCGGATATCGCGTTCGCCGGGCATGAAAATCAAGATATCGCCGTTGCCCAGTTCGCACAGCGCGGTTTCGGCGGCGCGCACGGCGGCGTCCACGTAGGTGATGTCGCCGCGCTCTTCGGAATCGGCATCGAACGGCACGTAAATGACTTCCACCGGATAGAGCCGACCGGAGACTTCGACAATCGGCGCGTCGTTAAAAGCTTTGGAAAACTTCTGCGTATCAATGGTGGCCGACGTGATGATGAGCTTGAGATCATTCCGCTTGGCAAGCAGCGTTTTCAAGTAGCCCAGCAAAAAGTCAATGTTTAGGCTGCGCTCGTGCGCTTCGTCGATAATGATGCAATTGTATTCCGAGAGCAGCGGATCGCCCTGAGTCTCGGCGAGCAGGATGCCGTCGGTCATCAGCTTGATGTAAGTCTGCGGACTACTGCGGTCATCAAAACGAATCGTGCAGCCGACTTCGCGGCCCCAATTCACATTCAATTCTTCCGCGATGCGCCGCGAAATCGAAAGCGCAGCTACGCGGCGCGGCTGGGTGCAACCGATCTTCGCCTCAATGCCGAGGCCAGCTTCGAGACACATCTTAGGAATTTGCGTCGTCTTGCCCGAACCAGTTTCACCCGCGATGACCACAACTTGATTGGCGCGGATGGCGGCGACGATGTCGTCCTTGCGCGCGGTGATAGGCAAATCGGGCGGATAAATTATCTTGGGAACATTCGCCTGCCGTTCCTCGCGCAAGGCAATGGACGTGAGCAGTTGCTGGTGAATGCGAGCGAGCAACTTCTCGTGCGTCTGCGGATGATGTTGATCGCGCAACAGCCGGACCATCCGGCCCCCGAGCCGCACCCAGTCGGGCAACATGGCTTGGGGCAGGAGCTGGCGGATTTCTTCAATGTGCGGATCGTTCATGCCGGGCGACCGATTGTATCGGACGCCGCCGCAATGGGAAACTCTCAAGGCTGAGTAGGCGTAAAATCCTTCAGCCAATCAAAAGGCGATTGCGGGTTGTAAAAAGTGGCAGCCTGATTCGCCGGCAGACTCTTCGTTCAGGTCAAACTTCCCATCCGCCGCAAACGCAAAGTCGGTTTGCCCGACTTCCGGGACTCGCCCAGGTCCACCTCGAATTCCGCCACCCAGTCGTTGTCCCCCTTCGGATCCACGAGCATCTGCTGCACGCGCCAGAGTTTTTTGTCGGCGGATGGCGTGACGTAAGTGTGCCGGTGACCACCGCGGCTTTGCCCTGATTGATCGCAACCAGCACTTTGTCCGAGACGTTGATGGCCAACAATCCCCGGTCGCTTTTGAAGAAATACGGGAAGACATTAACCTTAAAATCTCCGGCATAGACGTCGTTGGTGCGCGTGAGCGGGCCGATGATGAGCGTAGCCTCAGCCGTCGGCAACGGCGTGGTGCTGTTCTTAAGGATTAGCACCCGGCTGGCGGAGTTGGTCGCCGCCGCTTGTGCCATACCCGAACTGCACGCCAGGAGAAGCAGACACAAAATAATTTCAGGCATTGGCGGGCAAAGATAGTTCCCGGTTAGATTTTATCAAAGTTACAATTTGATGGCGGGCTGGTTGTGTAGTCGGCAAACGCCCCATCAGATTGTCCCGGCAGCATGGCAGCAGACGGGCGGGAGCCGGGGTGTGAACCACGG
>CAZJBB010000305.1:0-2691 GCA_964543995.1 uncultured Bacteroidales bacterium | reverse complement strand
TACTCTTGAATATGAAATTTTAAGTTGGGTGCTGCAATGCACAAAACAGGAAGATGTTGATGCCCGTAATCCTTTCAAGAAGAAAAATGAAAATATAAAGAAAGCTGACCACAGAATTCTTTATGAAGGCCAATAAGGAACACTCTGCCTCAATTTTAGTAAAAAGTATAGGTATAAGTGAGCTTATAGTTCTGGTTTACCCCTTCGCCTAATTTATCAACAAAGGCGCTGTATTCCAGCATTAAGTTGTCTTCATTAAATGTTTGTTCGTATTTAGCAATGAGTATTTCCTCTGAATTGTAATTCTCTTGCTTAATGAGGTTGTCATTTTCATCATATTCCAAATATATATGCGTTACCCCACTCATATCTTCTTCCATAATTTGAATCACTTGATTCTGATCGTTCAGCAAATACGAATTCCTTAAAAGCAAGTTCCCTTTGGTATCGTATGTTTTCGATAAGGTTTTTATGCCGTGTTCATTATATTCATATACGGTTTTCAATGCTTGCTCGCCATAGTTATCCATGATTTTCATTTCAATCAAATGATCATTGGAGTCGTATACCCAGCTTTTTTCTGCAACTACAACATTATCAGTGTCTTTTGTGAATTCTTTTGCCAAATGTTCTCCATCCCACTCAAAATATTCGGTATGTTCTAATTCATTATCGCAGTCTAAATACTTTTTTTGACTTAGCTTGCCTTCCTGATAAAAGTACTCAATGGTATCAAAAGAACCATCCAGATAATGTTTAAATTCCTTTTCAATGAACCCATTTTTATCAATTTGATAGCTAATTCTTTCTGCCAATTCGCCTTCTTCATAATGCGTTTGTTCAATTAGGTGATGCTCTGAATCGTAGAAAAATTCATTCAAAGATTCAATTTCTTCGTTTTTATCGAAATGGGTTTCTTTAACTATGTTTTGTTGGCTATTGTATTCAATTAAATTCATAAGCACCGAATTCAAGCTTGCATCCTTATTTACTTTTCCGTTTAAGAAATCGCACTTATATATGCTTCTAGATTTTATAGATGTATTCATTTTTCTTGATGTTTCCGCAAAAATAGTAAATGAAGCGGTATAAAATAAAAAAGAGGCTTATCATTTACAATAAGCCTCTTTTCTTTGAGTTTAAAACCTTATTTTAAGAAGATCTTGGTCGAATAGGCTTGCTTTTTGGTAACTACTTTCACAACGTAGTTTGAAGTAGCAACATGCATTGGAATTTCTACCAAGCTGTTGTTTTCAGGTACCAAACGTTTTACCTCTTCTCCGGCTAAGTTATATACGATAACTTCGCTAATTTTCTCTGTAGTTGGGTTTTTGATATAAATGTTTTTGTCATAAGAGTAAATAAAGAGTTTATTATTCTCAAGCTCTTCAATACCTAGTATTCTAACAAAAATGGTATCCCCTGTAGAATACACTGCGGGGCAAATACCTCTTTGAATTTTTACACGGTAAATATAGTCACCCACTGCAGAAAGCACTTCATTGTATGAGGTTAAATTGGAGGTTCCGGCCAATGCATTAAATGTGCCCCCGTTTGTATTTCTTTCCCATTGTACAATGCTTCCCACATAACCAGTTAAAGATAAGGTGCCTGTATTACCACCTACATTAATGGTGTCTAAAGGAGCAGTGGCTGCATGAACAGCGCCCGGAACTGCAGCTGAATCCACTTTCGCTAGCACGCCCGTACGAGCTGAGGTACAACCGCTATCGGTAACAGAAGCATAAAAAGTGGTATTTACAGTTAAGTTGGGTGTATTATACGAGTTGCCGGTACCTAAAGCCGTTCCACCGGTTGCACTTGCAAACCAACTTACCGTACCGTGGCTTGGAGTCGCAACTAAGGTAGCAGAAGCAGGTCCGCAAACGGTATCAGGTGTGGTTGCAGTGATAGAAGGCATGGTAGTAATGGTAGCTACTACAGGAATTCTTGGAGCAGAAGGACAACCATTCAATACCGCTTCAATATAATAAGTGGTAGTTGCAGAAATAGAAGCTGTTGTATAACCAGGTCCGGTTCCTAAAGGAGATCCACCTGTGGAAGCATTATACCAAGTAACGGTTCCGGAGGTAGCAGAAGCGGTTAAACCTACTGTCCCTGTACCACAATTGTTTCCACCGGTACCGGTAGGGGTGGGTGGGATGGGCTTAATAGAAGCGATTACAATAGTTCTAGTAGATGAAGGGCAATTGCCAATAGTTGCATCCACATAGAAAGTATCGGTTACCGAAAGGGTAGGAGTGGTAAACACTGTATTTACAGCTAAAGAAGTACCACCGGTTGGAACATCATACCAGTTAATGGTTCCGGCAGAGGCAGTTGCAGATAAAACAACAGTTCCCGGTCCGCAATGTGAACTTGGAAATACGTTGGTGATGGTTGGAGTGGTGTTAATAGAAGCAAGAACAGAAGTACGACTGGTGGTAGTACAACCGCTAATAGTGGCATCTACCCAGTAAGTAGTATTCACTGAAATTACAGGAGTGGTATAAGAGTTCCCAGTACCAAGTGCAGTTCCGCCCGTTGCGGCTGCATACCAGTTCACGGTTCCTGCTGATGAAGTAGCACCTAAAACCACAGTTCCTGAACCACAATTTGAATTGGGGGTTGTTCCGGTAATGGTTGGAGATCGGAAGAGCACACGTCTGAACTCCAGTCACCTGAAGCTAT
>CAZJBB010000304.1:0-2760 GCA_964543995.1 uncultured Bacteroidales bacterium | reverse complement strand
CACGGCTCTGAACACTCTTTCCCTACACGACGCTCTTCCGATCTTGCAAACAAACTTGCCCGGCAGGAGTAGATGTTCAAGGCTATATTTCCCTCATAGAAAAAGGAATGTACAGCGAAGCAGTTGCATTAATAAAAGAAACCAATCCCTTACCTGCCATTTGCGGAAGGGTATGTGTGCGACCTTGCGAAGTGGCTTGCCGAAGAGGCTTGCTTGATGAAGGAACATCAGTGGGAATAGATTATTTGAAAAGATTTGCTTCCGATATAGATTTGGAGTCAACCAATAAATTCAAGCCTCAAATTAAGCCTACTACAGGTAAAAAAGTGGCTGTAATTGGCGCCGGCCCCGGAGGACTTTCTGCTGCATTCTTCTTGCAAAAAGAAGGACATCAAGTGGATATTTTTGAAGCTGCACCCATGCCCGGTGGATGGCTGAGATATGGAATCCCGGAGTACAGATTGCCAAATGATATTTTACAAAAAGAAGTGGATAACATCACCGAAATGGGAGTAAATATCTATTACAATCAAAAATTAGGAGACAATTTATCGTACAACGCCATTAAATATAAATACGATTCTACTATTCTGGCTATTGGTTCTCAAAAAGGAACCTCTATTGGTTGCGAAGGTGACGATGCGGAAAATGTACTCTCAGGAATTGATTTTCTGAAAACCATGGAACTTTCTGGTAAACGTTTCGATTTCTCAGGAAAAACAGTGGCCGTTATTGGAGGAGGAAATACGGCAATGGATTGCTGCCGTTCTTCATTGAGATGCGGTGCCAAAAAAGTATATGTAGTGTATCGACGTACCGAAAAAGAAATGCCGGCAAATCCAATCGAAATTCATGAATCAAAATTGGAAGGCGTTGAATATATGTTTTTAACCGCTCCTGTTAAAGTGAATAAAGATGGAGAAGGAAAAATACAATCGCTGAAATGTGTTAAAATGGAATTGGGCGAACCCGATGCTTCAGGTAGAAGAAGACCCGTGGTGGTGGATGGTTCCGAATTTGATCTGGAAATGGATTATGCCATTGCTGCCATTGGTCAGAAAACCCATTTAAACTTTATGGAAGAAGTGAATCGCTATACAGAGCAAGGGGAACTGAAACTCAATAAATGGGGTGACATTGATGCTGATGCCATTACCTTACAAACAGGGATTTCGAATATCTTTGCTTGTGGTGACGGTGTAACCGGACCGGCTACATTAATACAAGCCGTGGCGCAAGCCAAAGTTGCCGCGTTGAGCTGCCATCAATTGCTCTCCAATTTACCTATGGTTCCTGCTAAAAAAGAATTTATCAGCAAAAAAGAGAACTTCCGCCTGCAAGAAGCTGAGGCTTATGTTGGAAAATTCCTCAAACAAATGAGAGAAGAAATGCCCACTTTAGACCCTGCTGCCCGTAACAATTTTAAAGAGGTTGAACTCGGTTATGCCAATGAAGAAGTTGCATTTCATGAAACACAGCGTTGTTTGGAATGTGGATGCGTTGAGTATTACACTTGTGATTTAAAAAAGTATGCCACCGAATATGATGTTGAGCAAACGCGTTATCAAGGGGAATACAAAATAGCGGATATTGATTTCCGCCATCCTTTTGTTGAAATTGACAATACCAAATGTATCCTTTGCTCAAGATGTATTCGAATTTGTTCTGAAGTGGTTGGTGCCAATGCCTTAGGATTGGTGAATAGAGGTTTTGAAACTTATGTGGCCCCCAGCATTGGAAATGCCTTACAAGAAACTTCATGCGAGTCCTGTGGTTTGTGTATTTCTGCTTGCCCTACAGCAGCCATTTCTGAAAATGTAAATTTTAAACCGGGACCTGTTAAATTAGATAAAGCAGTTACCTTATGCAATTATTGCTCAATAGGTTGCGAAATCAATGTTCATCATAAAAATGGTTTTGTGATGAAAGTTACCGGAAGCAAGGGAAAGGTAAATACCGATGCAAATTTGTGTAAATACGCCAAATTTGGGTATGCCTATTTTAACGATAAAAAACGGATTACCAAGCCTTTATTGAAAAAAGGAAATGGTTTTGAAGAAATTTCTTTTTCAGAAGCCTTTAGTATCATTCATCAAAAAATTCAATCGGTTCAGTCGGATCAAAATGCCTTTTTTGCAGGAGCCAGATTATCCAACGAAGAACAATATTTAGTTCAGAAGTTGGCAAGGGCTGGAGCCAAAACCAATAATATCAGCAGTTTTCATTATTTGGGGAGAGGAGAAGGATATCGTAATAATGTAGTGGCCAACGTTCCATTTGAACAATTATCGGGAGCAAGTCGTTTCTATCTGTTGGGATCTGAAATCAATATGGACAATGCAGTGGTTGGATTTATGATTAATAACCTGAGAAAGGTTCATGAGGTTCCTGTTGAGTTGATCACAAATAAAGAGAACAGCTCCATGGCACACAAAGTGGATGCTATTACCAAGATTGCCTCTTATTATCATTTTATTAAGGCAATGAATCTGTATTTGATTACCAATAACCTTCAAAACCAACTGTTTATTAACGACAATTGTGATGGATTTGAAGCCTATGCTGCAGAAATCAGAAATGAAACTTGCGAGGATTTATGTTCAAAAGCCGGAGTTAGTAAAGAATTTATTGAGCAATTCGCTGAGAAATACAATAATGAAATGAATGCCATTGTGGTATTTTCCGAAAAAGAATTGTCTGCAAATGCTTGTATGGAATTGAGAAATTTGGAGATCGGAAGAGCACACGTCTGAACTCCAG
>CAZJBB010000303.1:0-2783 GCA_964543995.1 uncultured Bacteroidales bacterium | reverse complement strand
GATTAGCAATTGTTAATTGTTAATTCAAATCCCTTAGGTGCATTTGGCCTCTTAATCAGTTTTACAAACTGAAAAACCTAGACCATATAGATACGTGCTTTCACAAATTAAAATTGTTATAAATACAAAAATAGCTTTTCTGTATTATATTTGTTTCATAAAACCATCTATTTATTGAAATACATCTGTAATCTATTTCTGTTTTTCTCCAAAGATTTTTTTTCTCGTAGTTTGTCTTTCTCAATTTTGACAATGAAAAAACATCTTTGCATTCTGTTGATATTGATGATTTCAACTTGGCATTCATTAAAAGCACAAATAAACTTAGTACCCAATTATAGTTTTGAAAGCTATATTAATTGCCCAAACCATGACGGTGATATAGTTTTCGCGAACCCATGGTTTTCAGGGTCTAAAAATAATTTTGGTGTCAATTTTAGTTCTACAGATTATTTTAATTCATGCAATACAGCCCAATACGCCGTTCCAAATCCTACCTTAGGCATGCAGAATGCGCGGACAGGAAATGCCTTTGCCGGCTTGGTAATTTGGATTAACAATGCCACTTATAGAGAATATATAGAAGTAAAATTAACACAACCTCTAGAAGCTAGAAAAAAGTATTGCGCAGAATTTTGGGTAAATTATTCTGGATTTGGGTACGCCATTGATGCCATTGGCATGACTTTTTCAAAGGATAGTCTGTTAACCTTACTTTCCACTCCCATTATCAAGGCTCCAGATATTGAGAATGATGCCGGCAACATCATCGCTGATACTGTTGGATGGACACGCATCGGGGGGGAATATATAGCACAAGGAGGTGAGCAATTTATTACAATTGGATGTTTTATACCGGATAATAATATTCAGCGATTTTTTTTCACAAATTCAATACAATATTCCTACTACATCTTAGATGATGTTTCCGTAACTTTATGTGAGCCTGAACCTCCCTTACTTTCTCCCCAACTCCCCAATGTTTTCACACCCAACGAGGATGGCATCAACGATGTATTTGCACCCTTGCATGCGGAGGGTTGGCAAATGAGTTTGGAGGTATTTAACCTCTGGGGGGCAAAGGTGTATAGTGGCAAAGGGAGTGCCGTGGGCTGGGATGGCAAAAACGCCGCCGAAGGGGTATATTATTATGTTCTCCACGCCTGGGCAAAGGCAGAGCAAGATGTTTGGTTAAAAGGTACGGTGGAGTTGGTGAGGTGATTAGCAATTGTTAATTGTTAATTCAAATCCCTTAGGTGCATTTGGCCTCTTAACTTTTATCTGAAATTGATCCTGACAGATATTGCTCAATAACATTATTTGGGATTCCGGAACAAATTAATCAATAATACCATTGAGGATAAATACCGGAAACTTTTTGTTGGGTTCCGGTTCACGAATTATTTCGAAGCACTGTTTGTGTTGAATTTGAGTGAATCCTAATTTTGAAAGGATTTTAGCCAATTCATTCGGGTCAAACCCAAAATGTCCATGAAAGTCTCCATCATGAAAACTGCCATCTTCGTGGTATAAGTCTGCTATCACCAACATGCCGCCTCGATTCAAAAGCTTACTCAATTTGTATAGAATTTGCTCTATATTATTTACATGATGTAGTGCCATTTGGGAGTAAATGATATCGAATGTTTTAGTTAAATAATCTTCCTTTTCCAAATCAAAAAGAAGGGGATGCAAATGCGGATTGCCGAGATTTCGTATGCTCTCGTGAGCAACTTCAACCATGCCTTTAGAGCTATCCATAAGTGTTATTTCGGTAAAAGCATCTTTCATGCGAATGCTTAGCAGGCCTGTCCCGGCGCCAAATTCTAAAGCAGATGCGTATGGTTTTCCTTTTATTAATAAGGAGAGTTCTGCGGCTATGGCCTCAGTTCTTTGTTTATGAATCAGGTTTTTATCCCAATCTTTGGCAACGGAATCAAAGTGGTTCGACATACAATAAATTAGATTTTAAAAACATTTAGTATTACTACAAAAGAACAATTCTTTGCCGCTTTAGTTTCGAAAAATGAAAAATAAATATAGCAATATACAAACTGTGGCCATTTTAAAGACCCGCCTAACTCATGAAAGTATAAATGATGAGCAAAGCAAGTATGATACCGGTAAGAACAGCGAACAGTCCAAACACTCGCATGGCGATTTCCCAAACCAGTGGAGTAGGTTTTTGTACTTCGAAATCTTTTGTTATTCCTTGTTCTTTATAGCGTTTCCATTGATCTCCACGTTCATGTATCATCTCTTCCTCGGTAACTTGCCCATTAAAAATCACAAAATCCATGGGGAACTTTTCGAAGCGAAAATGGGTGTTGAAAAAGTGTATGGTAAAGATGAAGCCTACTGCCAACAAAGCTTCGTCGGAGTGAATGATGGTGGCAACATTAAAAACCATCCCGGTAAGAATTTACCGAAAAACTCGGGAAACCAAAGGAGCAATCCGCTGGTGCCAATAATGGCTACACCCCAGAAGACAGCGAGAAAATCAAACTTTTCCCAATAGGTCCATCGGTCAAAAGAGGGTTTGGGTCCTTTGAAGAAAAACCAGCGAAACATGGCTCTGATATCACGAAGGTCTTTGCGATTTGGAAATAGGGAATCGGGACCGAAAAGTCGTTGGTAAAAACTTTGATTGGATTGTTTTTTAGAAAAGAGGAAGCGAATGCTTAAAACTAAAGCTACTATCAAATAACCAAAGGTAATCATAGCACAAATACGAGATCGGAAGAGCGTCGTGTAGGGAAAGAGTGTTCAGAGCCGTAGAGAGA
>CAZJBB010000302.1:0-2788 GCA_964543995.1 uncultured Bacteroidales bacterium | reverse complement strand
GCATAAGTTTTTGATGCCAAAATTAATACTTCTCCCCACTTTTTTTATGTGAGCCCTTAAATCCTCAATAAAAGCATTTATATTGCCGAAAAGATTTTGTTTTTGCTATAAAAATCTCAAGATGAAACCCTTATCTTAATAACAGCTATGGTTACCAGTTTCTTTTTTTTACATTGAATTAGTCAATCCGAAATAAAAAGTTGCTCCTTTACTGAAGGGATTGAACCTTAGTAAAACTCACTTTGAAAAGCAATTATTTCACTTTGGAGAGGTGGGACGAACTAATTGAATTATTTTCACTTTTTGAAAGTAGATTTAAATCTGTAGCAAAACGATCCAATAATTGATAACCTACATTCGCTGCATACATCTTGAATACCCTACGGTTTCCCATGTAAATTGAAAATACTTTATCTTTTGCAATACTTCTTGCTCTTTTGTTTTGATATGTATAGCTAATGTCATGAATTTTAAACATTTTCTTGGATTTCCAAAAAAGGAAAGAATTTGACCAAATAATTATTTCAAAATTTTCTTCATCTATTGCAAATTTATTCACCTGATTAAATGGCAATTGCATCAATATCAATATAATAACTGGAATACATACCCGTATTAAAGCATTGGGGTCTTGATAATTTGTTATAAAAACGAATAAACCAATGATCATCAGTATTATAATTGTAATCGAAGAATATTTAAAGTGATTAACCCGGTATAGTTTCATACATAAACCTTTTTATCGTCTCAAGCTTTAAACACTTTTCTTAGAAGACTTAATGAACATAATACTTACAATCATAAGAATCTTAAATTTCTTGGTGCTCCTTGTGGTAAATATTTCCTTTTAAATCCCCATCTTTGTATTTATATTCTTGAGAAAATCCAAATCAATTCAGTTAAAATAGGGCTAAAACAACTTGTCGAAATTTACCGTATTTCCTTTATGTTCGGCATCATATTTCTCACAGTTGATTTCCACAGAAAGGGGTTTCTTGGGTTTGTCGAAATCGCCCATAGGAAGGTTTAATCGTTTATCTTCCATGGCTTTACGCATATAAATAGCCCAAATGGGCAGTGCCATATTAGCTCCTTGTCCCAAATTGGTAGCACGAAAATGCACACTCCTGTCTTCACATCCTACCCAAACTCCGGTAACCAAGCCGGGGGTTAAGCCCATAAACCACCCATCGGAATTGTTTTGGGTGGTACCGGTTTTGCCGGCAATGGGATTGGTGAAATTGTATTTGTAGCGCAAACGGGCACCGGTTCCGGATTCAACTACTCCTTTCATGAGTTCCAGCATTAAATAGGCCGTTTCTTCATTAATGGCTTCGCTTTGTTTAGGGACATAACTTTGTATTACATTGCCGTTTTTGTCTTCAATTTTGGTAATGTAAATAGGGTCGGAATAAATTCCTTTGTTCACAAAAGTAGCGTTGGCTCCCACCATTTCGAAAAGAGAAATGTCCGGCGTACCTAAGCATATAGATGGAACCGGATCGATGTTGCTGGTTACACCCATTTTACGGCACACTTTTATGACAGCGTATGGAGAATACCTCTTAATTAAATAGGCGGAAACGTAATTCACCGAATTCGCTAATGCCCATTTCAGGGTAACCATTTCACCTTCATGGTCATCGTTAGAATTTTTAGGGATGTATTCCGGTTGATCCGGTCCCATATTAAAAGCAACAGGCACATTGGGAACTTTAGAACAAGGGGAAAATTCACCTTCCGACATAGCAAGGGTATATAAAAATGGCTTGAAAGTAGAGCCTACCTGTCTTTTCGACAGTTTCACGTGATCGTATTGAAAATGGTTATAATTGATACCTCCTACCCAGGCCCTCACATATCCGGTTTGAGGTTCAATGGACATCAGCCCGGCTTGAAGAAACATTTTATAGTAAATAATTGAATCCCAGGGACTCATCAGAGTATCTTTTTCGCCTTTCCAAGAAAAAACCCGCATGCGTTGAGGGGAGTGAAAGCTTCGTAGAATGTCCTCGTCCGACATATTTTGTCTTTTTAAATCGGCATACCGATCAGAGTTTTTCATGGCCTTAATCATTACATCGTTCACCTGTTCTTTGGTGAGATTATAAAATGGAGCATTTTTCACTCCTTTCCAATGGGCGAAAAACTGAGGTTGCAATTCTCCTCCAAGGTGCTGTTTTACAGCTTCTTCGGCATAATGCTGCAATCGGCTGTCTATGGTGGTATGAATTTTTAAGCCATCCTTATACAAATTGTAATTAGAACCATCCGGTTTTTTATTGTTCTTGCACCATTCAATCATTTCGAGGCGGAGTACTTCTCTGAAATAGGTTGCTACTCCTGAACGATGATCTTGGAGTTGATAATTTGACATATCAATAGGGACTTCATTCAGCTTTTGACTGGCTGCTTCCGTAAGAAAATTATATTTAACCATTTGTCCTAAAACCGTTTGTCGTCTTTTCAGGGCATTTTTGGGGTTTAAAACGGGGCTATAATACGTCGGCGCTTTTAACAAACCCACTAAAACCGCCGCCTGTTCAATCTTTAATGAATCCGGAGTGGTGTTAAAAAAAGTCTTGGCGGCAGACTTTATCCCAAAAGAATTGCTTCCAAAATCCACCGTATTCAAATACATTGCTAAAATCTCTTCTTTTGTATAATTTCTTTCGAGTTTCGCTGCTGTAATCCATTCTTTTAATTTGGTAAAAATCGTAGTAAAGAAGCCTTGCTTCTTCCCTCTTGGAAAAAGGTTTTTAGCCAATTGTTGGGTAATGGTACTGGC
>CAZJBB010000301.1:0-2837 GCA_964543995.1 uncultured Bacteroidales bacterium | reverse complement strand
CGGAGAACTCCGAGCAACTTTCGCTTCAACCCGGAAGAACCATCCGGAACCATCCCCCCCGGGGTCCCTGCAAGGGGGGCCGAGCCGTCAGCTTTATTTTCCCCTGCATTTTTCATAACCAGTAGATTACCGAGCATCCGCCCCTGAAGTAAAAAACCGACTCGAGTCGGCAGGCCTCATAACGAGATTAGAAATTTTCTCATTACAGCTCCCCGCTTTTCGCATTTACTGTAGCACTTTGCATCTCAATTTCAAGCAAAAACGGATCTGTTCAGCATTGGAACCGTGGTTGATGCCAGAAACACATAAATCAGGTTTGCGATCAAGCAATATCTTGATTGCCAGCTTAACACAATCCACAGGTGTGCCGTTGGAACTGTACTCTGTATAAAAATCTTCTTTAAGGCCATTTTTGAGACGCAAGGGAATGGTAATGGTAATGGCATGCGACATGCCTGATTGGGCTTTGTCCGGAGCCACTACGATTACCTCTCCAATTTCGCGCATGGCTTGTATTAAGTTTCGAATGCCTTTGGCTTCTATACCATCGTCGTTGGTGACTAAAATAAGGGGTTTATGATTCATTTTCTTTTTTTTCTTCTGAATTGGAAATTTCGGTGACTCCTCCTGAGACAATAAATTTCATAATTTCGGTTGAGGACATGTCAAGCGGGGTAATGGATTCAACCGGAATAATTAATAAATTGCCGGAAAAGTTATAAGAATGAGGGAAATACACTGCAACTTTGGATTGATCTATGCCTAAATTGGATAAATCGCTTTGAGTAATAAACCCGATTTTTTGAAGTTCAGAGTTTTGGTAGAGTTTTACCAAAACCGGTTTGTCAAAACGTTTTTTCTTTCCTACAAATGCACCCAGCAAATCTTTTACTGAAGAGTAAATAATTTTCACAAGGGGTGTTTTGTTGATATATCTTTCAATTAAATAAACTACAGGTTTTTTAAGTAAGGATCCTCCTAGAAATCCTATAATAGCAATGGTGAAAATTACGAGGATGATGCCAAGTCCGGGTATTTTGGTTGGGAAAAGCCCATCTAAGAAGTCAAAGATTTTATAAACAACAAAAAACGTAATCCCAATAGGAGCAATATAAAATATACCCTGGAGGAAGTAATTTATGAATTTACGGATGAAGTATTTATAATTCAATTTTTCCATGTGCATCGACAAGATTGTTTTTCTTCATTTGAGACCTAAGCATTCTCAAGTAAAAGAAATTCAAATTATCAAAAAAATTACATGTGGTAATGAGATTCAATAATTTTCGAGAACCAAGATGAAGGTAATATTCTGTTTACCAATGCACTCGCTTTGTGCTCTATATTCCCGGCAACGTATTTGAATTTAGGATTTTTCTTTTCGATTATTTTTGAAATTAACTTAGCACAATGCATAGGGTCTAATCCCTTGGTTTCGTCTTTGACTATAGATGCAAGTACACGGTCAAATACTTCTCGGTTCTCATCATGAATAGGTGTAAGGATTCGATTGTTGGTAAATTGAGTTTTATAATCACCGGGGTTAACAACCACAACCTTAATTCCCGATCCCTTAAGTTCGTATCTAAGCGATTCACTGTATCCATTGATAGCAAATTTTGTGGTAGCATAATAGCCTTGATAGGGAATGGAAAATAAACCGGCAAGTGAGGCAATATTAATGATTAGTCCATTTTTAGCTTTACGCATTCCCGGTAAAACTTGGTTAATAACATCCATATAGCCAAAAACGTTGGTGTCGAAAATCTTTTTTCTATCATCGGTTGAAGTTAACTCCATTTCACCCGTGAGACCAAACCCGGCATTATTAATAAGAATATCAATTTTTCCTGATTGATCAATAACCGATTGAATTCCTTTTTGAATAGATTCATTTGAGGTTACATCCATGGTTATGGTTTTATACGGAACCTTTTCTGTAAGCGGTTTTCTTACAGTTCCATATACCTCATTTCCGCTTAAAGAAAGTAATTCGGCTATGGCTTTCCCAAAACCGCTCGATACTCCGGTGATTAAAATTGTTTTCATCTTTTAGTATTAAAATGAAGTAGCTATCTCAAAAGTTGTATTTTTCGTCATTGCGAAAGAAGTGAAGCAATCTAACTGCTTTGATTACAATAGATTGCTTCGGTTGTTCCAACCTCGCAATGACGCAATTGATTCCTTTTGAGACAGCCTCAGCTTGTTTATTCTTTGCTTTTATGAAAAGCAAAATTAGGAATTATTTAATCAAATCTAAAGTTTACTCAACTATAATTTTAATCACTTTTTGGAAATAGGTGTTGTTGTTGCCAATTCTTACCAAATAGGCACCTTTCGCTAATCCCGAAGTGCTAAAATCAGTTTCAACTTTATTGGAAATTGGATTGAGAATTTTTCCGCTAATCTTTTTGCCGTTGATGTCAAATAAGTCAACAACCAATAAGTTATTAGTTGGTAAATTGCTGGCTTTTACTTCGATGTTTTCGCCTCTATTAAAAGCAGTTAATATACATTGATTGTTTAATTCAGCTACGTCGTTGGCGATAGGAATTTTAAATGAGAATATTTTCGTAGCCGGATTTCCTCCAACTATATATTCACCGGTATGCCAAAATAAGGTTCCGTCAACAGGATCCATAGATGTATGAGAGTAATCACCAAAGCGATTTCCACAGGCAGTTCCGGGTTGGGATGAATTTCCGGCAGCTGCAGTTTGTTCTGCATACGTCATAGTATTTAATGGGTCAGAAGCTCCTCTGCCGGTATACCTGATACTAGGATACACGCTGTTTGTACCATCAACACCTGAAGTGGCATATGCCATACCAATCGAT
>CAZJBB010000300.1:0-2842 GCA_964543995.1 uncultured Bacteroidales bacterium | reverse complement strand
CCGATTGGATTAAAGGGCATCAGTACGAAAAAAAATACATGGAGCAAATCAAGGCATCATGCCCTGTATTACCAGCTGAAAATTTGTTTAACATGCCTCTAAGTGAAATTACCATTGCTGAAGCATTAAAAACAAATGGCTACAGAACTGCTCATTTAGGAAAATGGCATTGCTCCGTAGATTCTGCTTATTTTCCTCAACATCAGGGTTATGATATAAATATTGGGGGCTGTGCCAAGGGGAGTCCTTCTTCTGAAGGTGGCGGTTCGTATTATGTGCCATACAATAATCCTTACCTGCCCGATGGACCAAAAGGAGAATACTTGACCGACCGCCTTGGCGACGAGTGCGTAAAAATAATCCAGAAATACAAGGACGGTCCATTTTTTATCAGTTTTCCATTTTATCAGGTACACACTCCCCTTCTTGCAAAACCCGACAAGGAAAAGTATTTCAAAGAAAAGGCGCATCGATTGGGACTTGATACATTGAAAGCATTCAATAATAATCCGGTCTGGGCAGTAAAACAAGACATAAAGGCAAATTATCGGGAGCGGATTGTACAAAATAATGCCACCTATGCATCCATGATTGCCAGCATGGACGAAAACATTGGTAAAGTGGTTGCCGAGCTGAAGCGATTGGGCTTGTACGAAAATACCATTATCGTATTTACGTCTGATAATGGAGGTGTTTCTACCGGTGAAGGTTGGGCCACAACTAATCTGCCACTTAAAGCCGGAAAAGGTCACCTGTATGAAGGAGGTATCCGTGAACCACTTGTTGCAGTTTGGAAAAATCATATCGCTTCAGGCACCAAAAGTGAAACCTTAGTTTCATCAGTCGATTATTTTCCCACATTGCTCGAAATAACGAATACCGCAAAACCCAAGGATGATTTGATTGACGGAAAAAGCTTCTTACCATCACTCGAAGGTAAAAAACAAGACCGGGGTGCCATCTATTGGCATTATCCGCATTACCATCCACTGGGTGCGCGACCTGCAAGTGCCATCCGCGAAGGAGATTATAAGTTAATTGAATTTCTGGACAACGGTGATGTGGAATTATACAACCTTCGTACAGATATAGGCGAAACAACAAACCTGTCCTCTACAGAGAAAGAAATTTGCAAAACTCTGCTTTCCAAACTTAAAAAATGGAGACTGGAAGTACATGCCCAAATGCCGGTAAAAAACACGAACATTAAAACTCAAAAATGAAAAAATTAAAGATAAATTTATTGGTGACACTGCTATTGTGGAGTCTTACCGCTTCAGCAGTAAATCTGTTATTAGAAGCAGAAAGTTTCAAAGATAAGGGCGGTTGGGTGCTGGATGGTCAGTTTAGCTTACAAATGGGATCACCCTATTTGTTGGCACACGGACTTGGCGAACCGGTGCAAAATGCAAAAACTACCGTGCATTTTCCGGAGAAAGGAAACTATCATGTTTGGGTTCGAACCAAAAACTGGGCACAGGGTAAATGGAAAGCACCAGGAGTTTTCAAAATCATTATCAACGGCAAGGAAATTCCGAAAGAATTAGGAACGGAAAAAAACTGGAGCTGGCAATATGTTAGTAAAGTATCTATTACGAAGCTAGAATCAAGCATTGAATTGAAAGACCTGACCGGATTTGACGGACGCTGTGATGCCATTTATTTTTCGACTGAAAAAGTCGCACCTCCAAACGACAATCAACAATTGGCTATTTGGCGTAACAACATACTAAATACCAACAAACAAGCTCTTGAAGAAAAACAATTTGATCTGGTTATTGTGGGTGGAGGTATTGCCGGATGTGCTGCTGCCATTGCTGCTGCCGAGGAGGGATTAAATGTAGCATTAATACACGACAGACCTGTTCTGGGAGGTAATGCAAGTAGCGAAGTTAGGGTTCACACCCTTGGAATAACCTGGAAATATGAACGAATTCTGAGTAAAATAAATACCAAACACTGGGAAAATGGATCAGATGATGCCAAGGCTGATGAGTTGAAACGAATGAATAATATGAGGAGTTATAAAAACATTCATTTATTTCTACAATATCAGGCTTTTAACTGTCAATCCACAAATAATAGCATCCAATGGGTGGATGCAAAAGAAATTTCAACGAACAAGATAGTTCGGTTTCGGGCTCCGTTATTTGCCGACTGTACCGGCGATGGCTGGATTGGGTATTGGGCAGGAGCAGAATTTATGTATGGACGTGAACCCGGCACTACTTTCAATGAGAATTATGCTGAATTGAAGAATCGAATAAGCACTCATTTTGCTATAAAAGATACGCTAAACGACCCACACAAAAAACTAATAGCTGAAAGCAAAGATGCTAAGGTAATGGGAGCTACACTTTTGTGGAGTACAAAGGACTGTGAAGCGCCCTGTAAATTCCCTGAGGTTCCCTGGGCTGTGGCAGTAGCCAAAAATTATGTTTCATTGGCCGGCGAATGGCAGTGGGAGTTTTCTAACGACTCTCTCAATCAGATTGACAATGCAGAGGAAGTAAGAGACCAGATGCTAAGGGCCATTTATGGATCGTTTAGCAATGCAAAGAAAGACAGTAAAAATGCATATAAAAAACTGGAACGGGTAAGTTATGTAAGTGGAAAACGGGAATCTCGCCGATTAAAAGGTGATTATATTTTTACAGTCAATGACGCAGCCTTAAGTAAAAAGTTCGATGATGCGGTAGTTCATGAAATCCGGGGAATAGATATTCATTCACAACAAAGTGAGATTAATCCCGAACTTCCTGAATTTTTATCCAATGCCTTTTATCTCAAAACTGATAGATCGGAAGAGCGTCGTGTAGGGAAAGAGTGTTCAGAGCCGTGT
>CAZJBB010000299.1:0-2855 GCA_964543995.1 uncultured Bacteroidales bacterium | reverse complement strand
GATAGCTTCAGGTGACTGGAGTTCAGACGTGTGCTCTTCCGATCTATGGTATTTATTGGCGCCAATGTTCTGGCCCACAAAAGCCGTAAGGGCAGCAGCAAAGTTCATTGCCGGAAGCGAGGCAAAGGAGTCTATACGACCCGCCACGCTATATGCTGCCACGGCATTGGTGCCAAACTTATTAACGATGCTCAACAAGGCAATCATTCCTAAAGCCACAAACGATTGTTGCAATCCGGTTGGCAATCCAACCCTAACCACTTGCATAAAGATACTACGGTCGAAACTAATTTTTCGCAAGGATAATTTTACAATGTCGTGGTATTTATTTAGGTATAAGATGGTTACAGTAAAAGCCATGCATTGAGAAATTACCGTGGCCAAAGCAGCCCCTCCAATGCCCATAGAACACCAAACCACAAAAACATACACTAAAATGATATTCAGTAAGGTGGAGAACATTAAAGAATACAAAGGTGTTTTGGAATCTCCAAGGCCTCTGAGAACAGAAGAAGTTCCATTAAAACCAAAGAAAAATACCAAGCCGGATAAATACACGGTGAAGAAAGTTTTTGCCTGAGGAATCACTTCTTCCGGTAGCTTAATTAACCTGAATACCTCTTCACAAAAAATAATACCCAAGGCTGTGAGAATAATGGAAGCAAAAAACAGAAAAATGTACATGGTGTCAATAGCCTTTTTCACTTTTTCAATGTCTTTGGCTCCATAATACTGAGAAATAATCACTGATGAACCTATACCGATGCCAATGATTAATGATAACAACAAGAAAACCAAGGGGAAAGATGCTCCTATTCCGGCAAGGGCTTCTTTCCCTAAATAATGCCCCACTATGGCACTGTCGATAATGTTATACAATTGCTGAAACACATTGCCGATGAGCATGGGCATTGCAAACTTAAAAATGAGCTTTCCTTCTTTGCCTTGAGTTAAATCGGTCAATGGTTTTTTTTGCAAAAATACGAATAAATTGAAGCCATAATTTCGAACGAAATGCAATTGGGCTCTATATGCTGGTTAATTTATGTTAATTCCTCTTAAAATAGTAACTTTGCAAATATTTACTAGACATGCGAATCCTTCTTATCAATCCCCCTCGATCTCCTTGGAATAGTATTTTAGAATATGCTCCGGAAGAAGCGAAGCATTTTATTCATAAAAGGCTCATTGGGCCCCCTTTGGGCTTGCTCACCTTGGCAGGCGCATTGCCCGACTTTGATGTTTGCATTGCGGAGCTTAAAGCAGAATATGATGCCAATCCCGATGCAGGTGACCTTGACGTATTGGTTAAAAGATATTTGGATGAACACAAACCGGATATCGTGGGCCTTACTTTTATTGCCTCCGAATTTCCAATTGGAATAAGGATTTTAGAAATTGTAAAACAATACAATCCGGAAATACTTACCGTTGCCGGAGGGCTTCATGCCACGCTATGCCCGGAAGACTTTTATTTGCCATCGGTAGATATCATCTGCAAAGGACAGGCTGCAGGAATCTTTAGAGAAATTGTAATTGCCTATAGCAAAAAACAATCATTTAAATCTATTGGAAACATCATTTACAAGGAAAATGGAAGTTTTGTGCTTTCTTCCGGTTTAATGAAATCTTGGAATGCTGCACAAGAAAATTTTTACATGCCTCGCAGAGATTTAATCAAACAATGGATTGATACCTATGTAGTTGGGGGAAGTCCTTTTTCCTCTACATACATATTTACATCCTTAGGCTGTCAATACCAATGTAGTTTTTGCTCTATTTGGCCTCAGTTCGATAAAATGGTGTACCAAAGAGATGTGGAAAGCATCATCGAAGAGCTCAAATCGATAGATGATTATGGTGTGGTACGGTTTTCGGATGCCAACACCATCATTAATGTGAACTTTATTGAGAAATTGTGTGATAGAATCCTGGAAGAAAGCATTAAAAAGACCTATGTAATGGATATTCGTTTCGATACTGCAGTTAAATATCCTAAGCTTATCGAAAAAATGGCCAACATTGGATTGAAAGTGGTGATTTGTGGGTTCGAATCCTTTAGAGAAGAAGAACTTAAGAAATACAATAAAAGCGCATCCTCTGCCATCATTGAAGAAGCCATAAACATTTTTCATGCAAATGGAATCATGTTAAGAGGAAATTATGTAGTTCCTCCGGACTATACCAAAAATGACTTTGAGGCATTATCGGAATATGCCAATAAGAATAAAGTAGTTTATGCCGGATATACCATTCTATCGCCCATGCCGGGTACCGTTTATTATAACGAAGTAAAGCACAATATCATTGATTTTGACCTTGCCAAGTATAACTTTTTTAACTCAGTAATGAAAACCACGCTTCCTCAACAAGAGTTTTACCGAAGCGTAGGCAGTTTGTGGCTCATTAAAAAAGGTACCGACGTGATATAAATTTTGTAAACCCTATGAAAATCACCTTAATCCTCGCTGCAGCTTCAAAAGATCCTTTGAAGAAAACGGATCCTTTCATGCCATTGTCTCTTCCCTTATTGGCCGGTTCAGCCCCTGAACATGAATATACGTTTGTGGATATGTTGGCTGAAGAAATGCCCGATTATGATAAAGCTGCGGACTTGGTGGGCATCAGTTCGCGCATAACAGCCGAATCTACGGCATATAAAATCGCCGATGAGTATAGAAAAAGAAACATTCCTGTTGTATTAGGAGGTGCACAAATTTCTTCTGTACCCCATAAGGCAAAACTTCATGCCGATGCAGTAGTGGTAGGAGAGGGGGAACCCCTTTGGCCTATTTTGCTTCAAGATTTTTCAGATCGGAAGAGCGTCGTGTAGGGAAAGAGTGTTCAGAGCCGTG
>CAZJBB010000298.1:0-2958 GCA_964543995.1 uncultured Bacteroidales bacterium | reverse complement strand
GGGCCCTGAAAAAATTTAGACCGTGGTACATGTTTTGGGATAAATCCCTTTGCTGGCAGGCCCATTGGTTCTAGAATTTCTTCAAATCCATTGAATCCTTCTGCTCCTTCTGAATTATAATCTTCTGATTTCATTTAGTCTATTATTTAATGTGTTTAAACTTTAGGTCTTTAATTTTTAAATCTTTGAGTTTTTTACCTTTTGGTTCAATATTATTATCTATTGGTTTTCTGGCCAAATATAATGGAGATGTAAGCCAAAGTGTGACGTTGTGAAAAATAAAATTATCATTTAGCTTTTAGAGCTATTGTTTTCTTAAAGCAAGAGTGGGAGACGAAAAGGTGATATTAAAGGGGTGGTCAATTTGCACCGGTTTTCCAATTTTATAGATTGTTTACCTATTAATACTTTCCTAGGGCAAAGGCAAACAAAATTCCTAAAACTATTCAAAAATGAAAACTTTTAGGAATTTCATTATTGCTTTTTGGTCAAATGCGCCTTGTTGCGCTTTTAAAAACTCAAACACTAAAACATTCATTATAAACCCCATTTCGTGGGCTCCCTAAGTGCTTGAGCTAATCTTTTTTAACTCTCTTGGCTTGCTTTGGAGCCGGTTCTTTAAATCCAAAGGTTCTGTTGTTTCCTGTTTTGCTTTTGAGTTTGCATAGCAGGTATGTGTTCTTCCGTATTCATCAGCTCATTTCAATTTAGCCACCTGAAAGGAGAGGTATTTAACGCCTTCTTTTTCGTAAACAAAAGCTTCGGTTTGTGAGAGTTTTAGGGTTACTTGTACTATTTCATTGTCTAAGCCATTGATTTGAACTGTTTTTCCTTTTCCGATGTAATCTTTGATGTAGTTTGTCATGATTTTTATTTTTAAAATTTATGTCTTTCTACACACAAAAAGAACAAACCTGTAGTCAAAAGGAAATCGGCAATATTTAAACATTTCAGTCATAATTCTTCCTGAATTTGACGAAACAAAGCCGAATACCTTAGCTTCAGCTTAGATATTCGTGTGTTTAAAAATTCCAAGCAAACTTTTTACTAAGCGTAGCGTTCAGTGTTTTTTGCATTTGTTCCTTTACATACAATTTTATTATAAATGCTCATGACTTCCTCCAAAGAGACCCTTGCCCGGAAAAGACAAGCTCAAATCGGCTTATAGAAACTGATTACAAATAAGCTTTCTTTTTTCAAGCAACTGTTTAGCAAACAGAAGTTCAGCTTACCTCCGGCTAAATGCAATCTGAATGCATTCCAGCACCTGCCTAAGCTCAAGCAAACACACAAAACCCGGTTAAAGTAGCCATAGAAATCAATTCAAAGTGCTTTAAGCACTTCGTTCCCGAAAGTAGGTTTATGGTAAGAGGCTTGTATCTTCGCTCGATTCCGCTGTGCTTAAAGCGTAAAAAGCACCGTAAATCTGACACCGATTAAATTTAATATTAACTTTGCTGAAAACGAATGATATGGATAATAGAAACTTAATACGATTTGACTGGGCAATTAAGCGCCTTTTGAGAAACAAAGCAAGTTTTATGGTTTTAGAAGGCTTCCTGTCGGAATTATTAAAAGACGATATTCAGATTCAATCAATATTAGAGAGTGAAAGCAACAAGCAACATGATGAGGATAAATTTAATCGTGTTGATATGCTTGTAAAAAACTCAAAAGAAGAATTGATTATTATTGAGATTCAAAACCAAAGTGAATACGACTATTTCCACAGAATGGCCTATGGAACATCAAAAGTTCTGACGGAATATATTTCGGTTGGTCAGCCGTATTCAGAGATTAAAAAAGTATTTTCAATTAATGTAGTTTACTTTGACCTTGGACAAGGTAACGACTATATATATCACGGTAGAACTGACTTTGTTGGTATTCACAATGCTGACAAACTTTTACTTTCAGAAAAACAAAAAGAATTGCTTGGAAAAGTTGAGCCATTTCAAATATTCCCGGAGTATTATGTAATTAAAGTAAATCAGTTTAACGACAAAGCCACAAATACGCTTGATGAGTGGATTTATTACTTCAAAAACAATGAAATTAAAGACAATTTCACAGCCAAAGGAATTAACGAAGCAAAAGAACTTTGGCGTGTCGACAAGTTGACGGAAGAGGAACAAATAAACTATAATACTCATATTAAAAATATTCGCAATGAAGCGAGCAGAATGTGGACTTTGAAAGTTGATGCGGAGGATAAAGTTAAAAAAGATAGGAGCATTGAAATCGCAAAAGGAATGAAATTAAAATCTATAAATATTAATGATATAATAGATATAACTGGTCTTTCAAAAGACGAGATTGAAATACTCTAAGGCACTAAATCCTAATCGAGTGGATGACTCAACCAATAATTAGCTAACAGAGTGCACCCCGCACAGACTTTGCGTAGCCATTTCCCTTTGTGTTAAATTGCCGATAAAACCCAAGTGTTCTCTATCAATTGCTAAATCAATGTCTTCCGAAAAAAGATTGATTATTCACCAGCATTTACTGAGGGATGATCTCCCTTGAAAACTAAATACAGCGCATAGTGTTTACCAAACAGAAGTATCACTTACTTTCAGCTAAATGCAATCTAAATACATTCCAGCACCTGATTAAGTTCAAGCAAACACAATTGAACTCGGTTAAAGTACCCATAGAAAACCAATACAAAAAGCTTTAAGCACTTCGTTCCCTAAAGCGGGTTTATGGTAAGAGGCTTGTATCCTTGCAAGTAGAATGAAGCGGCATCATTTGTATACACACTGCGTATACAATGGTGTAGCTAATAAATACGTTAACCCTTTCCTTAGAGTTGAATTAGCTATTTTGCTTTGCTATTCGGGAATGGTGATTAATTTAATCATTGCATCCTTATGTTTTCAATAGCATATAAAGGAAAGACTTCAATATTATTATACTCCGAGAAATTTTCATTGGAGATTCGGATTCCTTTTT
>CAZJBB010000297.1:0-2963 GCA_964543995.1 uncultured Bacteroidales bacterium | reverse complement strand
TACACGGCTCTGAACACTCTTTCCCTACACGACGCTCTTCCGATCTGTGCTTGTGGCGCTCGGGTTGGATGCTTGATTACTCGAAACAAAGAGATTATTTCCACCTCCATGAAGTTTGCACAAGCCCGTTTAAGTCCGCCCACTTTCGGACAGATTCTTTCAGAAGCTGCCATCGATACCCCAAATTCCTATTTCGAAGGTGTAATGAAAGAGTATATCAGCAGAAGAGACTTGGTGGTGAATTCTATTAATGCTATGGAAGGGTGCTTCTGCCCTACTCCCAAAGGTGCTTTTTATGCCGTAGCCCGCTTACCAATCGATGATGCCGATGCCTTCTGCCAATGGCTTTTAGAATCTTTTGAATACAATAAACAAACCGTAATGTTAGCTCCCGCAACCGGTTTTTATTCTACCAAAGGCTTAGGCAAAAATGAAGTGAGAATCAGTTATGTATTAAATGTAACTGACCTTGCAGCCGCTATGAAATGCCTTGAGGAAGCCCTTAAGATTTACCCGGGAAGAACAAAATAAATTTGACACACTTTACTTACTCAAAATCAGGATAGAGTAAATACTTTTTTCTGATTTTTTTAAAGCGGTCAATGCCCTCTTTCCAAGTTTCACGAATGTCTTCTTCCTTCATCCCTTTCATTATTTGTTGCTGAAGCACATTATTTCCGGCTAACTTTGGGAAAAAGGAATTAAAAAAATGCTTTTTATCCGGGAAATCTTTATAGACTTCTAACATCCAAAACAGATTTATTTGTTTCATCTCTTTCATAAAGGTACTGCCAAATATAGATACATCATAACCATAACATAAGGTGTCTTCGTATAATGGATGGATGGATGCACCTTTTGTGCTTTTTGGAGTGAATTGATCTTCATACTTTTTTAATTTAGGATGCCCAAATTGTTGAAATGGTTTATTTGTGCCCCGCCCCACACTGATGGCCGTTCCTTCAAACAAGCACAGCGTAGGATATAAATACACCGAACTCATGGAGGAAAGGTTTGGTGAAGGGAACACATTTAATTGGTATGTATCGGCATGATGGTAGTTTTGCAATTCAATCACATTTAATTTACACTTTACGCCATCCTTGAGCCAACCTTCATCATTAATCATACGAGCATATTCTCCACAAGTCATTCCATACACAATGGGAATTTGATTCATACCCACAAAAGATACATTTTCTTTTTCCAATACAGGTCCATCAATATAAAATCCGTTTGGGTTGGGTCTGTCGAGAATTATCAGCTCCACATGGTTTTCAGCACAGGATTCCATAATGTATTGCAAACTCGATATATAAGTGTAAAACCTCACTCCCACATCCTGAATGTCATATATGACCACATCAACACCGCTAAGGTCTTCTTTCGTAGGTTTCTTTTTCTTAGCATACAAGGAAACGATCGGAAGTTGCGTTTTTTCATCTAAATGATTTTCAACTATGGCCCCGGCATCTTTTTTTCCTCTGAATCCATGCTCTAAAGAAAATATTTTAACAAGCTGAAGTTTAGAAGACAGCAAACTGTCAACCAGATTGGTTTTCCCAATTAAGGAAGTTTGGTTAGCCACCACAGCTATTTTCTTTTCTTTAAGTTGCTGGAAATAAAGTTGGGTTCTTTCAGCACCAACCGTAATAACTTTCTCCTTTTGAGGAACAGGAGTTAATTTTACTATATGTTGCGCATTCAATTGAAAGCTATAAACCAATCCGAGGAGAATACAAAGTGAAAATTTCATTATTTATACATTTTGGTATTTCAAAATTAAGCAATTCTGCACATTGAAACTCATTATTTAATTATATTTCATGTTTAGCAAATGTCAATTAAAAAAATCCATTCAAAATTGGTAAATTTGCAATAAACATTCACACCTTGAGACTGGAACATTTTATTGCCAGAAGAATTCTTGGAAAAGACAAAAAGTTTTTTTCCTACCCTATTCTACCTATTTCTATTACCAGCATTGCATTGGGTTTATCGGTTATGATTATAGCCGTGGCAGTGGTCACAGGATTTCAGCAACAAATCAGAGACAAAATCATAGGTTTTGGGGGGCATGCTCAAATAATGAATTTCGACAATAACCAATCTTTAGAATCCGTTCCCATTAATAAAAATGCGAAATGGGTTAAAGAAGTTCAAAAGATTGAAGGTGTGGACCATTTGCAGGTTTTTGCACAAAAAGCCGGTGTCATTAAAACGGAAACAGAAATTGAAGGGGTGGTCTTAAAAGGGATGGGCCCTGATTTTAAAGATGCTTTTTTTAGTAAAACGCTGATTGAAGGTCGCATGCCCATGTTCACAGATTCCGCAAAATCTGACGAAATTATGGTTTCAAAAAATCTTGCTAATCGATTAAACCTTAGGTTGGGACAAAAAGTATTCTTTTATTTTATTCAAGACCCTCCCCGCATTCGCAAACTAAGTATTGTTGGGGTGTATAATTCCGGTTTCGAGGAATTCGACAAGAAATTCATCATCTGCGACATCACTCAAATACAAAAGCTAAACAATTGGACTGAAAATCAGGTTGCCGGCTACGAAGTCTTTTTGAAAAACTATGAAAGTATTGATAATATCACAGACCAAATCTCAGAGACCATTGATTACGATATTAAAGCGAAATCAGTAAAACAACTGCATCCTGAAATTTTTGATTGGCTTAAATTATTCGACACCAATGTTATCATCATCATCATCATCATGTCAATTGTGGCCGGAATAACGATGGTATCCATCTTGCTGATCATCATCTTAGAAAAAACAAAAGATATCGGCATCTTAAAAGCCTTGGGTGCCAGTAATAATATGATCCGAAAAATCATTCTCATCAAAGCTTTATCTATTTTAGGAAAGGGATTGCTATTTGGCAACCTTTTCGCCATTGGACTTTGCTATCTTCAATTACAGTTCGGATTCTTACATTTGAACCAAGACACTTA
>CAZJBB010000296.1:0-2964 GCA_964543995.1 uncultured Bacteroidales bacterium | reverse complement strand
GATAGCTTCAGGTGACTGGAGTTCAGACGTGTGCTCTTCCGATCTCAGGCAAAGTAAGAATCGATGCAATTGACCATTTAGGCATATTTAATGAAGAAATCCGACGATATTCTCATAAATTGAGATTGCTGAAAAGAATGCTGTAATTATTTCTGAACAATCACGAAAACAGTCCTTCTGTTTTTTGCCTTTCCTTCTTCATTAGCATTAGAAGCAATGGGTTTTGTTTTTCCAAATCCTTTATAAGTCAGACGATTAGAAGCAACCCCTTGTTGAATTATGAATTCATAAACGGATTTCGCACGATTATCGGAAAGCACGAGGTTGGATTGATCATTTCCCACATCATCCGTATGTCCTTGAATCTCAACCTTAATATGCGGATTATCCTTTAAAAATTCTATAAAACTCTCAATAATTTCTTTCGACTTTTCTGTCAACACATAGGAATTGGTTGCAAAATAAATATCATTAAGTTTATAAGATGCGCCCACTTCTATAGGTTTTACATCAAAATCCATCCTTTTTTGACCTTCTTGTTCAGAAGCAGACAAGAACTTAGTTTCGTAGGCATAGCCTTCTTTTTTAACGGTTAGGATATAATCGAATTTTTGAGGAACTATGGCCACAAATTTCCCGGTTTCGTTATCAACCGGAATTTCAGAAACTTTTTTGGTAACGGCATTCTTTAGCTCAACCTTAGCTTCAACCACTTCCTTTGTTGTTTCGTTTTTGATGTTTCCTTTAACCAGCATTACTTTTTCCGGTCGAGCATCAGGATAAAGTTCGAAGTAAAAAACATCCCAGCCCCCCATACCGGAGAGTTTGTTTGAAGTAAAATACCCATATTTCCCATCAGTGCTCACAAAAAAACCGGTTTCATCTTTTTCTGTGTTTATCGGATAGCCGATATTTTTAGGCTTGGCCCAATTTCCTAAAGAATCGGCACGTGAATAAAAGATATCATAACCTCCCAAACCCAAATGCCCATGATGCTCAATACCATTTTCAGTATAATCGGCAGAAGAGAAATACAAAGTTTGACTATCGCTATGAATAAAGGGCGTTTTTTCATTTCCTTCAGAATTAATGACCTTCCCCATATTAACCGGCTTTCCCCATTCTCCATTAGCGCCTTTTGCGGTTTTGTATATATCATACCCCCCATTTCCGCCGGGTCGATCGCTTACAAAATATAAAGTACTGCCATCTGCGGATACCGAAGGCTGTGTTTCCCATGTATCGGGTTGGTTTACATTTGGGCCAATGCTTTTAATCTCGCTCCATTGACCGTTGATGAAATCACTAAAATAAATATCACAATTATAATAAGTGTTCCCTTTTACATACTTACAAACTGTATAATACAAATGCTTATTATCGGCAGTAATGGTGGCTCCGCCCTCGTTCTGATTTTGATTAAAAGGAAATGGCATGGGTTGGGCTTCGCTAAAATCATTCCCATTTTTTAAGCTGTACATAAACACTTCTTTATCAGAGGATTTCTGAAACATATCATTTTTATTAGGAGGGAGCTTTACACGTCGAGTAAACAGCGCCATTTCATCATCTGGAGAAATAATGGGCAAATATTCATCCTCTTTTGAACAGATTCCTACAACCGGTTTTGGATCGAAAGGAACCGGATTTTTGTACATTTTCGAATAAAAGCTTGCATATTTTTTCACAGTCTCCGCATAACTCACTGATTTATCGAGCTTTCTCTTTTCGAAATCCTTCATTTTAATGTAGTCATCGCTTAATTTTAATTTTTCAGCACCTTTGAGGAATTCGCCCATGAACGTTGCAGCTGAATCGAACTTATCTTCTCCAAAACAAATGTCCCCTAAATAATAATTTGTCATTGGGTTATAATTAGGGCAAATGCCAATGACCTTCGAAAAATACTTTTCGGCAGCTGCTATGTTCAATCGTTTTTCATCCACATTGATCATCCCCAGCAAATAGTAGGCATCAATAAAATCCGGTTCCTCTTCCACTGCTTCCTTGAGTAACTTAATCGCATCTCCCATATTCCCGGCTTTATATTCATACACCGCTTTAGCATAGGTTTTCTCTGCCTTTTTATTGGATATTTTGGGACATTCGCTTTCTTTCTCTTGTGCTAAAAGCAATTCAAAGTTGAACATAAAAAACATCAAATAAAAGCAGTAGAATATATGTGACTTGGACATTGTAACTTAAATTATGAAAGGATAAAGTTCTAATTTTTCTATGTAAAGAATTTATTTCTCCGTGAAAGTTATTAAACTTAAGCGGTTGAAAAAAAGAAAACACTAAAAAAGGAATACTATTGCCATTAGTCTAATCATCCTAAATGTAGGTTATAAGCATAAAATTGCTTTTTATTGCAAAAATCTTTCACCTTTAATTAAATTTCTCGCATATATCGCTTCTACTCCCAAAATAAAATTTTACATTTGAAAAAAAAAATCAGATGAAGTACTTACCTATACCCCAAGAACTATTTAAAAAAAACCGTTCTAAGATTTTGAGCAAAACAAAAGACAACTCCCTTCTTCTTGTGTTTTCTAATGATGAGATGCCCAGAAACGGGGATCAAACTTTTCCTTTCCGTCAAAACTCCGATATGTTTTATATGACCGGTATTGACCAAGAAGAAAGCATACTTGCCATTTGCCCTAATCACCCCAATGAAAAAATGCGGGAAATTCTTTTCATTAAAGAGACCAATGAGCA
Organism: uncultured Bacteroidales bacterium; assembly: GCA_964543995.1. GTDB lineage: Bacteria > Bacteroidota > Bacteroidia > Bacteroidales > CAIXTV01 > CAIXTV01. The sequence goes on along the minus strand of CAZJBB010000296.1, from coordinate 243 downwards.
CATTGCGGTTTGGTATGGTCATAAGTTTACTAAGGAAGAAGCTATACAAATATCAGGAATTCAAAACGTTATGTGGAGCAGCGAATTCGACTCCACAATCGCAGATTTAGCATATTATGCCAAAAACATATATCTTTCTCAAAACGAAAATCCTCGCTTTACCACAAAGGTTGAAACCTTAGACAAAAGGATGATTTGTAAAATACAATCGACCTACCCGCTACATAAATACAAACGCTTAGC
>CAZJBB010000295.1:0-2986 GCA_964543995.1 uncultured Bacteroidales bacterium | reverse complement strand
CAGTTGATATATTGCTATTTATAAATTCAAAGGAAAATAAGTGACGAAGTCAGGAAAGAAGACGTTTACGTGAAAGTAAAACTTCCCTAAAACAATTCATGATGAGAACAAGGTCAGTGCTAAAATCTGACCAGCGACAAGTTGATTTTTGGATTAAAAATCAACTCAAAAAAAACTCCTCGGCTACAAAGTCGAGGAGTTTTTTTTAGTATCACACTCAATCTAATTATTAATTGATAATTGTTAATTGTTAATAAGCATTCCCGGTTTTAGCTCACCTTTATACAGACCGGCTTGTAGATTTTTGTTCACTTCTTGGAAAGCACGAATGGTGTATTCCACGTCTTCGGCTGTGTGCACCGCAGTGGGTATTAACCGCAGCATGATGACATCCTTAGGAACTACAGGGTAGGTTACAATGGAGCAGAAAATATTGAATTTTTCTCTTAAGTCGAAAGTTACAAATACGGCTTCATTCACACCACCCGATAAGAAAACCGGAGTCACCGGAGATTGGGTGTTTCCAATATTAAATCCGGCATCCTTTAAGCCATTTTGCAAAGTACGCACTATGGTCCATAACTTATCCTTTAATTCGGGCTTGGAACGAAGGAGTTCCAACCTTTTTAATAACCCAATGACCATGGGCATGGGTAATGATTTCGCGAAAATTTGCGAACGCAGGTTGTATCTTAAATAATTAATTACTTTTTCGGGTCCGGCAACAAAGGCACCAATGCCTGCCATGGATTTGGCAAAAGTTCCAAAATATAAATCAATATCATCCATTACCCCCAAATGTTCTGAAGTGCCGGCACCGGTGGCCCCCATGGTACCAAATCCGTGAGCATCATCTACCAACATGCGGAAGTTGTATTTTTTCTTGAACTTAACAATTTCGTCTAATTTTCCTAAATCGCCTGACATACCAAAAACACCTTCGGTAATTAAGAGAATTCCACCACCCGTTTCATTGGCAATTTTGGTGGCTCTTTGTAATTGCTTTTCGCAACTCTCCATATCATTATGTGGATACACAAAACGTTTGCCGATATGTAAACGCAAACCATCAATGATACAGGCATGGGATTCGGAATCATACACCACAACATCTTTACGGTCTAACAAAGTATCGATAATGGAAACCATACCTTGGTAGCCATAATTCAACAAATACGCATCATCTTTCTTTTCAAAGGCTGCCAATTCTTTTTCCAAGGCTTCGTGAAAACGGGTATGACCGGATAACATACGCGCACCCATCGGATATGCAAGTCCCCATGCAGCAGCAGCATCAGCATCTGCTTTTCGAATTTCAGGATGATCAGCTAAACCAAGATAATTATTTAAACTCCATACCAAGCGTTCTTTTTCCCTGAAAATCATTTTATTAGAAATGTTGCCTTCAAGCTTTGGGAAAGTGTAATAACCATGTGCAATTTCAGCATATTGTCCTAAAGGGCCCATCCCTTTACTTATTTTGTCGTATATATCCATAGAAAAGCGGTATTAGATTATGTTTGGCAAAATTAATAATTAAAATTTACTTTTTTAAATTATTCCTTTGAGTATGCATTGTATGCTTAGAAATTAATTTCATCAACCTTCCTCAAAAGTTTTTTGTGTACATTTGAAATCTAATTTCAAGACTTAAATGTATAAGCAGGCAATGAAGAAGCATGCATTTTTATTATTACTAACATTCCTTTTTATCAAATATGCTGACTGTCAGAAAGTTTCTTCTAAAGAGAATACTTGGTTAGTAGGGGTGAATACTTCGGTTGACTATTGTTATAGAACCCTTTTGGATAAATCGGGGGTAAGCAAATGGCAAGAGACCATTGCGAAAATGAATACGGATGAACATGGTGCTGCCGGTTATTCCATCGGATTAAACACTTCAAAAGTGTTGAGAAACAATTCTTTTAGGTTTAACATTGGGATAAACTATACTTTCCATGCTTATAGAGGAAGCAGCGATTTTGACTTTTTGATGCTTGATTCTACTCGGAAATACACCTCTGAATTGGTGAAAACCCAATTTGGATATTTGAAAGTTCCAATAAAGGTGGATATTTTTGTATATCGCAATCCTAAATGGAAGTTGTTTATCCCTATCGGCTTTTGTCCCAGTTTTTTAATTGATGCAAGCGTTGACGAAACGTATCACTATCCTGATGGAAGTCAGTCAAATACACTTACCAAACTGGGGGCACTGAATTATAATATCACCAATGCAAGCTTGTCTGCCGGTCTTGGTGTCGATTTCAGCCTTTCAAAATACTTTTTGGTTTGGCTGCAACCTCATTTTGAATATTATTTGCTGAATATTACCAAAAACAGTAATTACAAAGCGTATTTATACTCCATGGGATTTACTTTTGGAATTTCCTATAAATTGAACAGCAAAGCCTTGTTTTATAATATGTAAATGAAGACATTTCTTAAATTATTATCAATCAGTGTCTTGATGGCTATTAGTTTGCTTTCTTACAGTCAAACTTCCAATGATGTTTTGGACACCATTGTTCTTGGAAACAAGAAAATAATCTTATTCTCTAATCGAACTTGGAATTACTTGGATCAGATTCATACGAATACACCCCCACATGATAGTCTGTGCTTTTTTAATATGGATAATAAGCAGATTTTTGCTTATTTGAGCGAAAAGGACAAAGGCGTTGTGAAGGAGCAATGTCACCAGTTTGATACCTTGAAAGTTCAGGTGATACCCATTAAGGGTCCAATTTATGGCATTTTCGGGAAACATCATCAAGGATTGGATATTGGATTGAAAAAAGGCGATAAAATTTTGGCGGCCTTTGATGGCAAGGTTCGTTATGCATCGTATCACAAAAATGGGTATGGTAAATTGGTCATTGTTCGTCATTATAATGGAGTAGAAACCTGGTATGCACATTTATCCAACATTAGGGTTTTCGAAGGGCAAGATGTTTTTGCCGGAGATGTCATTGGAACCGGAGGA
>CAZJBB010000294.1:0-3007 GCA_964543995.1 uncultured Bacteroidales bacterium | reverse complement strand
ATACTCTACAATATCATTGGCAACTTCAGATTTTTGTTTCAAAGGAAAGGCCTTTTGAGATAAATCGTTGTTAATGATGGTAATTTTATTGGTTGATGTTGCAAAACCGGCACCTTGATCATTTAAAGAGTTTAGAACGACACAATCGAGGTTTTTATTTTGTAGCTTCTTGGTTGCATTTTCAATTTCATTATCCGTTTCAAGGGCAAAACCTACTAATAATTGCTTGTTTTTTTTAATTTGTCCCAGTTCCTTAAGGATGTCGGGTGTAGGGGTTAGTTCAATATTTTTAGAACCGGTATCTTTTTTTATTTTAGATTTGGCAATGTTTTTTGGCATATAGTCTGCAACTGCCGCCGCCATGATGCAAATATCTGCAGTTTTAAAGGTTTTTATGGCTTCATCATGCATTTCAATTGCAGATACCACCGGCACCAATTTTACTGAGGCTTCAATTTTCAATGGATTGGCTACCGGTCCACTAATGAGGGTGACAAGGGCGCCTTGTTTTGCAAATTCGTTTGCTAAAGCATATCCCATATATCCGGAAGAATGATTGCTGATATATCGAACAGGATCAATAGCCTCAACGGTGGGGCCTGCGGTAATTAGTACTTTTTTCCCATTAAATCTATCTTCGGTCGAAAAATAGTCTTCCAGAGCTTTAAACAGAATTTCCGGTTCTTCCATTCTTCCTTTCCCTTCGTATCCGCAGGCAAGCATCCCTTCGGCCGGTTCAATAAGTAGGTTGCCTCTTTCCTTTAACAGTTGCATGGAGTCTTTAACAGCAGGATTTTGATACATTTTGGTATTCATTGCCGGCGCTAAAAAAACTTTTTTATTAAAAGCCAAAAAGGTTGTGGATAACGCATCATCAGCAATGGCATGGGCAAATTTACCAATAATGTTGGCTGTGGCCGGAGCTATAATAAAAGCATCTCCCCAATCACTTAACGCAATGTGTTCTGTAGAAAAATCATTTTCTCCAAATACATTGGAATACAGCTTGTTTTGAGAAAGGGTTTCTATGGTGAGCCGAGTAACAAATTCGAGGGCATTGGGTGTACACACCACTTTTACCTCGGCACCTGCTTTCTTAAGCAAGCGAATGAGGTAAAGTGATTTATAAGCAGCGATTCCACCGCTTATTCCTATAATAATATGTTTACCTGCCAGCATTTATACGGTGTATTTGGCAGTATGGAAATTAAAATGCTTTGTCGTCCCCTGCCGGATTTCTATAATATACCTGATTGTCGAGGAATTCATGAATAGCAATCAAGGTAGGCTTAGGAAGTTGTTCGTAATAACTGGCAATTTCTATTTGCTCTCTGTTTTCAAATATTTCTTCCAAATTATCATTTGAAGTTTGAAATTCAGAGATTTTTTGATGTAATTCGTCCTTTATTTCTAAGGAAATTTGATTTGCACGCTTTGAAATAATAGAAACGCTTTCATAAAGATTTCCAACCTTTTCGGAAAATTCACGCATATTTCTTGTCACGGCCAGGTTGTTGGTTTTAATCCTTTTATAATCCATACTTAATTTGTTTTTTTAAGTTTATTGATTTCTTTCATTGTGCTGCTATAAATACTTTCTGCTTCCTTCTTAAATTTCGAAGCAGGAAAAGCAGTCACAAAAGTGTTGTATTGGTCAATCGTAGCATTAAATCGCTCAAGTTTTTTTTCATCAACACTGTTTTCTGCATAATAATAATATGACTTTAATAGAAACAGCATGGATTCCTCCCTATAGGTGGTTTCGGGATATTCTTTTAATAGGTTATTAAAAGAAATGATAGATGCATTATAACTTGATATTCTGTAATACAGCGTTGCCAGGTCGAAATATTTTTTTGCCAAACGATTGCGAAGTTCGTCGATTAAATCATTGCATTTGTGAACTTTTTCGCTTTTTGGATACAAGTTGGTGAAAAGTTGTAACTCATTAATAGCATCAATGGTAGCACTTTGGTCTAAAGAATACCCAGGAGCATCGTTGTATTTACAAAAGGCACTCATATAAGCACATTCCTCTGCATATTTACTTGAAGGATATAGTTTTGTAAAACTCTTAAAATGGAAACCTGCCATCATGAAATCACCTGTACCAAAATAACTATAAGCATAATAATAGTAAACCTTCTCCGCTTTTTCCTGACCTCTAAATAAAGTAATCAGTTCTTCGAAAAATTGAATGGCAGTATTATAATCTTGCTGATTGTATAATTTGATTGCAGTTTCATATTTCAATTCTTTGTCGGTTCCTTTCAGAATTTTCTTATATCTATCGCAAGAAACCGTGAAAGCCGCAACTACAATGAGAAAAAACAATATTTTTTTAATCATGATGCAAAAGTACTAAATTTTATCCTATGTCTAACGAAAATTCATTTCGTATATTTTATGTTACTTTGCATTGCACAAATGGCAAAGTTTAAGTTAAATAAAAAATTCTTTAAAAGAATGCTGAAAATCCTTTTAGGGGTATTCATTGGCTTTATTTTATTAAGTTTTTTATCCGTGTTGCTTTTTAAATTTGTGAATCCACCCATATCGCCACTCATGCTCATCAGAGCCATAGAGCAAAAATTTGACGGGAAACCCATGCTTATCGATAAAAAATGGGTTGATATTGAAAACATCTCCCCCAATTTAATTACAGCCGTAATTTCATCGGAAGACAATAAGTTTTTAGATCATCATGGTTTTGATTTTGAGGCCATTAAACAAGCCTACGAATCGAATAAACATGGAAAAAGGATTAAAGGTGCCAGTACCATTTCTCAGCAAACAGCAAAAAATGTATTTCTTTGGCCTTCAAGATCATACTTAAGAAAAGGAATGGAAGCCTATTTTACTTTTTTAATCGAACTTCTTTGGAGCAAAAAAAGGATTATGGAGGTATATTTGAATATTATTGAAATGGGCGACGGGATTTATGGTGCAGAGCAAGCTTCCCAGATCGGAAGAGCGTCGTGTAGGGAAAGAGTGTTCAGAGCCGTGT
>CAZJBB010000293.1:0-3027 GCA_964543995.1 uncultured Bacteroidales bacterium | reverse complement strand
ATAGCTTCAGGTGACTGGAGTTCAGACGTGTGCTCTTCCGATCTATGGTGGTGTGAGCGTCGTGGCCACACACATGGGCCAGCCCTGGAACCGTGGACATGAATGTCACCTGTTCGGCGAGATCCTGTTGTTCCGCGTCCATGTCAGCCCGGTAGGCCACCACGGGGGAAGGGCTCTTCCCCTGCAAGATGCCGACGACTCCATGGCCTCCAACCCCCGTACGGACATCCAGGCCCCAGGAGCGGAGCCGGTCTGCCACGAGCTTCGCAGTGCGCACCTCTTCGCCGGAGAGTTCAGGATGGCTATGGAGATCCCGACGAATCTGCACCATCTCTTCGAAGATCTCATCGGCTTGTTTCTGGATGAGTCCTTCGATTGGGGGCAGCGGGGCCGAGACGGACGTCCTGGGAGCCTGCTGAGCCGAGCAGAACCCTGACAGGAGCATGGCCAATGAGAGGGCCTTCAACACACGATGCATAGCGGTTCCTCGTGTAGGGAAAGCCCGAGCCGTCCACGGAGGAAGGCTCTGGGCGAAGGGTGAATATAGGCGCCTACGAGATGTGACTGGCGGTTGGGGAAATGGTCACGGCACGGTCAAGCTTGAAGGGCTGGATCTTGGCGTAAGAGAGACATCTCCATAGCCATTCCGCAGGACCGAAGCGGAAACGTCGCAGCCACCAGACGCTGACTCCAACCTGGAGAACAAAGAAGACTAGGCCCAGAATTAGGCCACTCATTGGGCTCATGCGGTTGTAGAAGCCCAATCCCCAGCCGTAAAAAACGGTGGTCATGACCAGGCTTTGGATTAGGTAGGTGGTGAGGGTCATGCGTCCAAGGGCCGCCAGGGGGATCAGGCGCCGTTTCCAGCGGTTGTTCTGGGTGAGAACCAGGAAACCGGCTCCGATCCCGAGACAGAAGACGATGGCCCCGACAATCGAGGCAAATTCGGTCACCAATGGAACGAAACGGCCAATGTTCCAGGGACGCTCATAGCCCCAGAAGCGAATCGTGAATTTAAACCCGTGGATGATATGGAGTAATATGCCTACGGGCAGAGCCCAGCAGACAAAACGCTTCAGGGCCGGAAGGTGTTCCTCAGGTTTTTTCAGAAGGCCGCTCTTCCAGATCGCCAGGCCGAAAAGGATATTGCCGAAAAGGACTATCCAAGCAGGAAGTGCTTGCGCAAAAATCCGAACAAAATCAGAAATGCGAAATTTCGCCACTTGTAGCCAAGAAGAAGACTGGTAGTGACGGGAAAGGTAGGAAATGAATTTTATTTCGCTGACATCGTTTGGGCGAATGGCGGCAGGCGTCATCCATTCAGGCTGGGAACCCAAAAGCGTTTTGATCGGTCCTGCGATGGTAAGCAGGGTGATGAGAACCCAAATCCCGATTACCCAACGCCAAAGGGTTTTGGCTTTCCTGTGCACGAAGAGCAAGGATAGTAACCCCAACAGGCCGTAGGCATGGAGGATATCTCCGTTCCAGACCAGACCGATATGGATAAGGCCAAAACCCACCAGAACCAAGAGTCGCCTGGTTGCAAAGGCGCCGAATTGGGCCCCGCGATCCTCCGTTCGCTCCATCTGAATGGCTAGTCCAACCCCAAAAAGAATCGACAAGAGAAATACGGATTTCATGTCGAACAGGGCTCTGATGATCCAAGTAGCAACATCATTGCCGAGCCCAGGCCAGAGCGAGTAGCTCAGATTTTGATGGCCCATGGGGGCCCTGAATAGATACTGGATATTGGCGAGTAGAACCCCAAGGAGAGTAAAGCCTCTAAGGATATCAATGTGAAGGAGTCGATCAACAGAGCCAGATGGGGCTAAGACAGAGGTATTTGTATTTGCCATGGTGCCTCAGGGACGGGATCGTCGGGAAAAACATGCGCTGAATAGTGGTGGTGGTTTGGATGAACGCGTGTAAAGATCTGGAAAAGGCTGGGAACAAAAAAGCAATGATCCTTGCCCAATTCCTTGAGTGGTGCCCCGTATGCGCCTAGCCGATCGCAAAGGGAATGGTGTCACTGGGCGGAATCTGGAGCAAAGAAGGATCATGATTCCAGATCCATTAATGCCAGTTTCATCCTGGCGTCTTTGTGGGCTGGATTCAGTTCCAGGCAGCGGCGGAAGTATTTCCTTGCCTCTTCCCTATCCCGGGTCTCTAACCAGGTGCCAAGATCAAAACAGATCGTGACTGAATCCGGAACCTCCTCAAGCATGAACCGCAGGTATTCGATGTACATCTCCTTGCTGGGGGCGTTGGCCATCATCCAACCATCCAAATCCTTATAGAGGAGAGTTTCAGGGCTGAAGCCCAGACGTGAAACATCGGGTTTTAGCGATTTGTAGGTCTGCTTGAGGCTATCCATTCCACCCATTTTTACAGCGGCCATCATTTTGGCCGCAAAATCGGCGCGGAAAATTTTGAGATCATCGTAAGCCAATGCGGCCTGCAAAGCGGGGTCGCGGCGGTTTTTGTAATCGTCACTCGTCAGCAAGGCCGAGAGGTCTGGCTTTGTGGTCATGGTGAAGTCTTGGGGTTGACCATCTTGGTGATAGACCACCGAAGAGCAGATACCCAGACCGCTATGGGGCAACTTGAATCGTCGAATGGCTCCGAAATGATTCGGTTTTCCAGCGGTTGGTTCACCAATGATGGTGACATTGGTATAGCGGGCCAGCAGGGTGGTCAAGTGCTGTGAGGCGGAGAAAGTGATACGGCTGGTCAGGAGGAAAAGTCGATCCGGCTTGTCAAGGTGAGGCCGAGCGAGAATGCCCTTGAGCAAGGGTAATTCGATGTGGTTTCCGCCGTTATTGAGGCGCAGATCAATGATGAGGTGGCCCACTTGCTTGTCGTCAATCTCCTTGAACAAACGCTCACAGAAGCGGTTGAATGGTTCGTCTTTCTTGTTATACATTTCATTGATTTGCAGATAGATGCGCTTGTCTGGTAGTAATTTGAACCAGTATTTGTCACAGATCGGAAGAGCACACGTCTGAACTCCAGTCACCTGAAGCTATC
>CAZJBB010000292.1:0-3090 GCA_964543995.1 uncultured Bacteroidales bacterium | reverse complement strand
CCCAAAGACTGATCTGATGAATTTGCCGAATAATTTCTATGATATAAAACATTCATAGTGCTTACAATCACTTCTTTAGCAGGAATACCTGCCAATACACTGATGGTCATTTTCCAATCGAAACCTAATGGAGCCATGCAAGGCTCAAGAAATCTCCCAATCTCCCCAATATAGGAATTTTCTAAACGGAGCGATTGCATTTCATAGGCAATGTTATCAAGCTCTTTTTGATGCTCTTGACTCAATTTTTTAATTGTAACCGTATCTTTTCCAGATACTTTCGCTAATTCTGATGCAAATGAGGTCTGTTTCTTTTCTATTTTCATTTGCATCCCTTCCTTCATGGCTTTGTTAACAGGAAAATATCCCAATGCCCAAATAATAATGGAGGCTATTAAAATTACTCCGCTTATTTTTCTCAGATATTGAGCACCTTTATCCCACATGTGCCTTGTAATTGACTTAAAAGTAGGCATTCGATAAGGGGGAAGCTCCATAACAAAGGGAACATGGTCAATTTTAAATAGGGTTTTCTTTAATAATAAAGAAGCCATAATGGCGATTAAAATGCCAATAGAATACATTAGCAAAAGTATTACACTTGCATTTTTCGAAAAGAAAGCACCAATCAACAAAATATATACAGGCAAGCGGGCACTGCACGACATAAAAGGATTAATTAACATGGTAATCAATCGGTCGTTTTTATTTTCGAGGGTACGGGTGGCAATTACAGCCGGAACATTGCACCCAAAACCCATTACCAGAGGAATAAAAGATTTTCCATGAAGGCCAACTTTATGCATGATTTTATCCATAATAAAAACAGAACGAGCCATATAGCCGGTATCTTCCATAATCGAAATAAAAAAGAACAATAATAAAATGTTTGGTAAAAAAACCAATACCCCTCCTACGCCACTAATTACACCATTCATTAATAAGTCCTTGAACATTCCTTCTCCCATGTTATTATTTACAATGGATGAAAGAAAGTGAACCCCAGATTCTATCCATTTCATTGGGTATGAGCCAATAGTGAAGGTGCCCCAAAACATAAACCACATAAATGTGAAAAAAATCGGAAATCCAAAAACTTTATGAGTAACAATTACATCAATAATGTCAGAAGTTTTAAAAGTCCTATTATCACCGGGCTTATGTGTTTCCAAAAGTGCACCGGCAATAAAACCATATTTTGCTTCTGTGATTAAAGTATCGGTGGTGGTCTTATATTCTTTTTCCAAACGGTCAGTCTCAATCTTAACTTGATTGACTATTTCTTTATGATTGAAAGTAGAAATTATCCTTTGGTTTTCCTGTTGGTCTTTCTCTAACAATTGAATAGCCATAAATCGTGGTGAAACCCTTGAGGTAATTACAATATTTTCAGGTATTTTGATCTTTTCCTGAATATTTTTTATTGAACGTTCAATATCTTGACCATAATTGATGTGCACATGCCGAACACTTTCCTCCGTATCTTGATAAACTTGAATTACTTTGTCAAACAATTCTTCAATTCCTTTACCTTTAGATCCAATTGTGGGAACAAATGGAATTCCAATCATTTTACCTAAGGTTTTATAGTCGAACACGTCCCCTTTGGTTTGCATTTCATCGAACATGTTTAAAGCGGCAACTACTTTCACATCCATGTCAATGAGCTGAGTTGTAAGATATAAATTGCGCTCTAAATTTGAAGCGTCAATTACATTCACAATAACATCCGGAACTTCTTCTAAAATGTATTGTCGTATAAATAATTCTTCCGGTGTGTATGAAGTAATGGAATAACTACCAGGCAAATCCACCAAATTAATTTCAAATTTCTTGTATTTAAAAGTGGTTCGCTTAGCTTCCACAGTAACGCCACTATAATTCCCTACTTTCTCGTGAGAACCTGATGCTGCATTAAATAAGGTCGTTTTTCCGGAATTTGGATTCCCAACAAATACGACGTTTATCGACATAGGGTTTTTATTATCGGAACGACGTTTCAACAGTTCATTAATGGTGCCCCGGAATTCGGTAACTTCATCTTTAGTCTCATTCGAACAACTAAAAACTTCAATTAGTTCCGCCTCGCTATTTCGAAGTGAAACTTTATAACCCATAATTTCATATTCCACAGGATCATTCAAAGGCGCTTTTTTAACAACAGAAACCACCTTTCCATAAACAAATCCCATCTCTAGTATTCGTTTACGAAACCCTCCACGTCCTTTTACTTTAATGACTATGGCTTTCTCATTCTGATGTAAATCAGCTAATGTCAAATTTCCGGTATTTTAAGTTACAAAAGTATGTTTTTGACATTGATTTTGTAATATATTTCACTATTAACACAGTTAAAAGTCAATATTAAAAAAACATAGGTGTCTTAAAATCATATAATATCAACTAGACCTAAAACAACTTTAAGTCGGAAATGTTTCGATTTCGATTGGGTTTCAAAATTCTAATACAAAAAAACGCATCAAAAACATTAAAAAATAATATTACCTTTGTTCGAAAAAAAGCAATGATACAAAGAAAACAAAGTTTATATTTACTTTTATCCGCCATAACGATGGGACTGCTTTTTGTTTTTCAAATTGCAGATTTCCCAAACGGCTTTGACTTTTATTTATGGAAGCTTACCAATGATTCAGTAACATTTTATTGTCTTCCTTTAGCAATAGTTGCAATCTTAAGTATTTTTACTTCAATCATCACTATCTTTTTATATAAAAGGCGCACCTCTCAAATAAAACTTTGTATTGCCAATTTCATTCTCATTCTTTCATTAATGATTTTATTATTTTGGATTTATCCTGATTTTATACTCCCTAGTGAAATGGGAAATGCAATTGATGTGAACTATAATTTCACTATTTATGCTCCCATCGTTTCTTTGATTTTCATTTTACTTGCTAACAACGCTATTAAAAAAGACGAAAAACTCGTAAAATCAGCTGACAGGCTTAGGTAATTTTTTATTATTCAAAAATTGGTTTTCCAATTCTAACCATGGTACTACCTTCTTCAATAGCCATGTCGAAATCATTAGACATTCCCATGGATATTTCTTTAAAATCCGGATCTGCT
>CAZJBB010000291.1:0-3113 GCA_964543995.1 uncultured Bacteroidales bacterium | reverse complement strand
AGTGAATTCATCGCATTAAAACTATAATTGGCTTGGTTGCTGCAAAGGTCGTTACCTGTATTATATGGTGTTGTTGTTCCGGCACGGCAAGCATATTCCCATTCAGCCTCAGTTGGTAAACGACAGCCTAACCATTCAGCAAATTCTTTTGCATCAATCCAACTTACGTTAATAACAGGTCTCTTCCCCCGTCCCCAACCATTGTCTTTTGGTTTCTTACGACCTGTATTATCACAAAATGAATCGTACTGGTCAAAAGTAATTTCATATTTACTCATTTTGAATGCACCAATTGTTACTGAATGAAAGGGTGCATCATGTTCTTTAAACATAAACGATTCATTTAAGGGTCTTCCCATTTGAAATGTGCCAGTAGGCACGTTAACCCATTCTATTATTGGCTTTTGTGCCCAAACAGTGGTTGCAAAAAGGATTGCAACTGAAATCGACAAAATGCTTTTGGTTTTTCTTTTCATGTTGATATAATTAATTGGTTTTTCCTATTCATAAGGCTTTTCGGTTTCGCCCCGTTTTTTTAGTGGTTTCTGGACTCCACCTTTTATTTTGTTTACAATTGAATTGAAAGGAAATTGTTGTCATACCTTTTAATATAGGGTCTTGCACACCCAATGTAAATTCATTAAGTGGTTTTCGTTTTCATAGTAGCTTTATTCCATTTAAAGTTTAAAACGTTATAAACATAAAATTGATCCGATATTTCCCCAAAGCTAATTCACATTATTCCGATATTTTTCGATATCCAACAGTTGGTATGGATTTTCCAACAACTGACACGATTTAGCACATAACTGGTAAATTTTGCTTACCGGATTTGCCTTATCCAAGTGTTAAAAAGGTTCGAATCGAACTAATTTTCAAACCATTTATTTCTATTTCTGCAGACTATTTAGTTTACTACCATGGTTCACGTCTTTCCATAAAAAACAGCGTGGCCAATTGCCCACGCTGTATCTAAGGTCCGACCAAGAACCCACTCCACAACAAACAGCAACGACCACGCTTTCACGTGGCGTCTTGCTTTGTTTCTGTGGAGTATCTCAAATTTGGTCGGTTTTAGATACAGAACCCGGCTTAACGCTATATTTTATATTTTTTTGAAACTACTATGGATGCTATTTACATAGGCAACTTTTTAAATGATGAAATTTTTGTTTGCATTAGGACAAATGTAAGAATAATAAAATTTAATTTTTGCAATTTTCAAAAGTTATTTTGGCAATCATATCATAGGGAGTAGCTTGAAATACTATTCCCTTGGGAAAATTAAAGGTTTCAGAAGTTTAGGCAGCTCCAGTAAGTCAAGAATTCGGTAAGACGATATCCCCATACAAATCAAAATCCTCGGAACCCGTGATCTTAACCTGATAATAATTGCCAATTTTCAAGTGATTATTGGTTGAAACCAGTACTTCCCCATCTACTTCGGGCGAATCAAATTCGGTGCGGCCTATGTAATAATCACCTTCCAAACGGTCGATCACAACTTTAAGGGCTTGTCCTATCTTGCCGGTGTTGATTTCGGCGGAAATTTGTTGTTGGATTGCCATTAATTCGTCAGCACGGGCTTGTTTCACGTCAACAGGTATTGAATCTTCATATTTCTCACCCGCATAAGTATCCTCTTCGTGGGAGTATGGAAAAACACCCAATCTTTCAAAGCGCATTTCACGCACAAAAGATTTCAGCTCTTCAAAATCCTCGTCCGTTTCACCGGGATGCCCAACCAACATGGTAGTCCTCAAATGGACTCCTGGAACTTCGGCCCTGATCCGACGGATCAAATCAACCGTTTCGGCTTTTGTTGTATTGCGCCTCATCAATTTCAGCACACGGTCGCTGCAATGTTGCAACGCAATATCGAGGTATCTGGCCACATTTGGCTTTACCTTCATCACATCGAGCAATTCATAAGGAAAATTGGCAGGATAAGCGTAATGAAGCTTGATCCATTCAATACCTTCAATCTCCGACAGGCCGGCAACCAATTCAGCTAATTTATTTTTTTTGTAAAGATCAATGCCGTAGAACGATAGGTCCTGTGCAATAACCAACAGTTCTTTGACGCCTTTCTGAGCCAATCCCTTAGCTTCGGCAATCAAATCCTCCATCGGAACTGAAACATGCGCACCTGTCATACGTGGGATCGCACAATAGGAACAGGTCCGGTTGCAACCTTCGGAGATTTTCAGATAAGCATAATGGGAAGGGGTAGTCAGATAACGTTGCCGTGATAAGGATAACTTGTAATCAGCCTTTAAATCTTCAACCATCTTTCGGACCTGGAATTTCCCATAAAAACCGTCAACTTCGGGTATTTCAGCAATTAACTCATCTTTATATCGCTCAGTCAAACAGCCAAATACAAATATCTTATCAATCAATCCCTGATTTTTTGCCTCAGCGTATTCCAATATCGAATTTACAGATTCCTCTTTTGCATCCAAAATAAAGCCACAAGTATTGATGGCAACAATCCTTGCATCTGAATCATCCGAGTCATGTGTCACATCATAGCCATTGGCCTTCATTTGAGCCAAAAAAAGTTCAGAATCGACAAGATTTTTAGAGCATCCCAAAGTGACAACATTAATTTTCTTTGCCATAACTGATTATATATCTGTTTATTATACAATTATCTATCCCTTTCATTCAAGTTCACTATATATTGGAATTCACTCATACATGCAATGCATTACAAATCAAGTAATTGCATCAAATCCCCCCTGCCCCCCTTTACGAAAGGGGGAGTCGTTCAACCATAATTTGCTTCCTGTATAATGTTTTCAATAATAACATGCCTGAATGAAATAAGCAGTATCGTAAAAAACAAAAGGATGCACTTTGGCATCCTAAAATTATTTAATGCATTGATTTTCAATTAAATAACGAATCAACAAATTCGTTACGGTTAAAAATCTGCAAATCTTCCAAACCTTCGCCTACTCCGATGTATTTAACAGGAATCTTAAACTGATCGGAAATTCCAATGACTACACCACCTTTAGCAGTCCCGTCCAGCTTCGTGAGAGCAAGAGCTGTTAAGATCGGAAGAGCGTCGTGTAGGGAAAGAGTGTTCAGAGCCGTGGAGATCT
>CAZJBB010000290.1:0-3121 GCA_964543995.1 uncultured Bacteroidales bacterium | reverse complement strand
AGATAGCTTCAGGTGACTGGAGTTCAGACGTGTGCTCTTCCGATCTCGGGGCTTCACCGTTTCTGAGAAGCCATTTAGTAAAATAGCCCTTGGTCTTGGGTTTTTTGCCTTTAAGTTCTCTTTCTTTATTAATTTTAGCAAGCTTGTTAGCCCTTTTTAAATCTCTTTCAGCTTCTTTTTCCGGATTTACCCAATTATATATCCAAAGTTTGAGTGGAATCAATCCAAGTATCTTTCGATTCGGCTTTTGGCTGATATAGGTCGATATTTCGCTTTTGTTGATGAGGGGATTTGAACAAATGATTTTGTTTTCAGTAAGCAGATAATCCGTCGATTTTAAATGTTTTGTGCTTGAACATGAGGTTACAATGAGGGATATAAAAACACAAAATGTGAAATAGCAGATGTGGGCTTTTCGTTTCAAAAGACTGGAAATTTGTGCAAATGTATAATATTTGCCCGAATTTATAGGGGCTCATATTGCAATCAATAATGATGCCTTTGATATCTGACGATAAGAAAATCTGTTTCTCTAATTATTTGTACGGATTAATTTTTTTACTGAACTGAATTTTGGGGTGATCAATCGATAATAATACAAACCTGCAGCTATTTTATGTCCGGCCAAGTCATTTCCATTCCAATTTACACTGTGCTTGCCCGACGTAAGAATTTGGTTTTGTAAAAGAGCGTATACCTTTTCGCCATTAACATTATAAACCTCTAATGTAACAGGGGCAGACTCGCTGAGGTAAAAACTAAAGAGGGTTTCGTCAACAAAAGGATTGGGGTAGTTTTGGAATAGCTCAGCATTATTTGAGCTTTGTATAGTGTTTACGGATAAGGCAGGATTTCCAAAAGTGGGTAAAATAATGTAATCTACCCAACCGCAATCAGAGAAATTACTTACCGAATAGTCTTTATGGTACAACCATTTAAACGTTCTATTTCCCGCACTTACTGGGTACGAAAATTTGTCCCAGCCGGTTTGTCCATCCCAACGATTCATCTCAAGTCCATCAATAGAGAAAGAAAGGTAATCGAAGTTATGGTTGGTGTTGTCCTGTTCGCAGGATACTTTACGGTAAAAACTGATGTTTCCGTCGTTAAGAACATTGAGGGTAATATATAATGAAGATTCTTGATTGTCAATGATATGACCTGATTGTGCACAATGCAGCCCTTCATAAGGAATGGTGTCATAAATCACCCAAGGCGTACTTCCTCCAAGTTGCCAAGGGTATAATGTGAAATTATTCGTTTCAAATTTTTCGGCCAATTCACCAATGGTAATACAAACGTAAAAAGTGCGAACATATCCATTGGCTGCAGTCACATGCATATTAAACACCACCAGATGACCTAAAGGAGCATTCTGTGCTGCTTGAATCAAGAAAAAGGTGCTTTTGTTTGTGTTCGAAGGAATGGTAGCAATGCTGGCTGTATTTGATGTAATACTAACATAAGGATCCCAAGTGCTTAAGGTGGCAACCACGTTATTAGCTGCTGAACCTCCAATGTTTTCCAACACGGCAATAAGCGCGGACGTTTCACCGGGTTCAAGAATTCCATTGTTTCCATCAGCTACCGTTATGGCTCCCAATGTCAAGCGTTGGGTGTTGATTCTTAAGGCAATGCTGCTGCTAAAAGTATCCACGGCATCCATCATTTTTGTCAGCATGTGAATATAACTGCCATCAGTAACACTGGAATCGACCACGAATTTAAATGCATTAGTCAAGTTAATGCTTTGATCCGGTGCAAGGGTTCCCACATTTTCTAGACTATCTATTAAACTAACACTACTCAAAGTGTCGCTCAATTTCATGATGACATTGTTGGCTGTATTTAGCCCCACATTCTTCAGGCTTACTGATAATAAAACGGTGTCTCCTGCATCAATAATGGTGTCACCTCCTGCAATAACAGAATAGGCAGTGACAATAATTCCTTTGGTAGAAAAGTAAAAAGATTTATAATTGACAATGTTGTTGTTATCGGTCACTTTGCAAGAGATGAGGGTATTGTTCATTTCAACCAAGGGGGTTCCGCTCAATAAGCCTTCTTCTGACATGCTTAATCCAAGCGGATAATTTGGAGCACTCAGTAAATACTTTTTATCTGTTGTGTTTGAATAGTAAGTGCCTGAATTACTGACATATTGCCAGTTTCTGCCGTCTCCGCTCGAAATTCCTCCGAACCAAGCCGTAGGATTGGTTAAGGTGATTCCTCCATAATTAAATTCTATATTGCCATTGGGGAATAAAGTGATCATCACATTGATGGGATTGGAGGTGCCATTTTGGTGCGCTTTCCATCGGAAGGAGGCATAATTTGCATTCCCTTCGTACCACATGCCTTCACCCGAAGCCGGTGAGATTAAATAGTCGCAATATAGTGGAGAAATAAAGGCAGTATTCTTGAATAATGCGTTTTTATCAATCAAAAAAGGCCAGGTGTAGAGTAGATTGTCAAATTTAATAAAACCATCGGCGTAAACATACATATCTCTATAAGTTTTCCCGTAAAATGGAAAATCAAAGCCAAGGGTTTTTATGCAATAACCATTATCCCAACTGGAAGGAACTAAGGCTTGCTGGGTAATTTGTTGAAACGTAACCTGACTATTGCTTTCGGTATAGGTTTTATTGAGGTCGAATCGGTAAGGAGCGGTTCCCCCTGAAGCAGTGAGTTGCTTTGAATACGGTTCCAGTAAATTCGCCACAGGTAGGGAGTCGGTTGCAATTATCGGTTTGCTGAAATTCACCACTCTGGTCACCGAAGCCGTTGTGGTGCTATTATTTACAATAGGAATATTGGTGCTGCTGCAAACGGTGGAATCTATTCCGGAGGTATAATCCATTAGTGCAAAGCGACTTATTTCTCCAATGCCTTCGTTGTTCGGATCTACATCTATCACTTGGAGGAAATATTTGGCGTTTTGGCCACTGTTTATGTTTGATAGGAGTGGTGTTACATCCAATCCAAATTCAATGTTTTTATTGGCTTCAATGGAGTCTCCTTGCATGTATAAGAAACTTCCTTCAAAATTATAAATGGGAAATTCAATAGTCTTCTCAGGAAGGGTCGCCGAGGTGTTGGTGGCAATGCCGGCAATAAC
>CAZJBB010000289.1:0-3253 GCA_964543995.1 uncultured Bacteroidales bacterium | reverse complement strand
TGCGACCCCAACGGGGTCGTATCGTTTCGTTCCTGGTTGTTTCTATAAACATGTGTCCCATTTAGGGTCTGTATCATCTATTTTTTTATTTTTCTCAATTTCTTTTGCGTTTTGACTTGAATAATCCCAAAGGGATTAAATGTTTATAGTAAATGTGTCACCAATTTGTGCGACCCCAACGGGGTCGTATTGTTTCGTGCTATGTTTTTCTATAAACATTGGAACCCGTCGGGTTCTTTTTATTCAATCCATTCAAACAAATATTCGTCCTTAAATTCTATTCCAAACTTTTTCAAAAACGATAAATATTCATCTTTGAATGTTTGTTTTTTATGGTGTTCCTTTTGATTCATAATGTATCCTATCACATTATCCAAACTGGAATGACTGTATGAAAATGCACCATAACCTTCCTGCCATTGAAATTTAAATTTTGAAAATCTCTTTTCCTTTATGAAATCATTAGATGACTTTTTTATTTCTCTAACCAAATCAGATAAACAGCAGGACGGTCTCATCCCGATCAAAAAATGAATGTGATCCGGCATTCCATTTATGGCGAGCATTTTTTGCTCTTTGTTTTTTACTATACCTGAAGTATACTTATACAATTCCTCTTGCCAGGAAGCATCGATTAAACTGTCTCTGCCTTTTACCGCAAAAACAACCTGAATATAAATTTGCGAAAATGTTCCCGGCATTTTATGCTGTTTTATATAATTCCACTTCTAATTCTTTTACCGCTTTCAAATACCCCTCTTTGCTACCAAACTCCTTTATGATCTCAACAGGAGAACCAAATTCATTCAAAGGTTTTACTTTTAACACTTCCATGCTTTCGATATTCTCAATTCCCTCATCAGCGTATTTTTCAAGCAATGCTTCTAAAACCTTTCTGGATTGTTCACCATATTTGGCGAAGTAATTCCGTTTCGTAACGTTATTGGCCCTTTCTTTTCTGGTCAGCGGGGGTTGGTCGTATGCAATATGACAAATCAAATCAAATAAATCAACTTTCTTTTCGACTGCTTCCATCAAGGCTTCAACCAAAACGCCTTGCTCTTGCAATTCCTTTAGAATGGCTTCTTTTCTATCGGTACTGTTCCATTTGTTCAAAAAATCAGTGAGGGAAACAAATTGTCCTTTGATAATCTCTTTGGTATGGTCTTTCAAACTCGTTGTGATGGGTTTTCCGTGTTGGTCGAAATATAATTCCCGACTTATCAAAACCGAGACATCAACCCCATTTACATAGATTTTATGTCGTGGTTCCTTAACTTCCATTTCAGAAGTGGGTGGTTCAGGGTATCTTATTTGAGGTTTTATAAATTCAATTTCATCTTCGCTATCCTCCACAACTAATGCTGTAGTATCAGCTTCTTCTTCTTCAACAATTCCTGTTAAATCGGTTTCTTCAGTAACCGGTTTTATTCTGATGGGTTCTCCATCAAAATCAGGGTCGGCAAATAAATCGGTAGCATTCCTGAAATCGAGTATGGTGAAGAAGAGTTTTCCGTATTCTTCATTAATGCGGGTACCTCTACCAATTATCTGTTTGAACTTGGTCATGGAATTAATGTTGGCATCCAGCACAATCACCTTACAAGTTTGTGCATCAACACCGGTAGTCATTAATTCGGAAGTGGTTGCAATAACAGGGAATTTTTCTTCAGGATTAATAAAGTTGTCTAATTCACGCTTGCCTTCGTCATTATCGCCTGTGATTTGCATGATATATTTGTAGTTATTGGCTGCAATATCTGCATTGTGTTTTTGCAATGCAGAGCGCATACGTTCGGCATGGTCAATATCGGAACAGAATACAATGGTTTTAGCATAACGATCATACCCTTTCAAAAATTCAGTGAGTTTTTTTGCTACTGTATCACCTCGTTCATCAATTACTAAAGTACGTTCAAAATCGTTTCGGTTGTAGATTCTATCTTCAACTGGATTGCCTTCTTTGTCTAACTTACCATCTTCGGGTCGCCAACCTTCCAAATCAATATTCAATCCGACTCTAATGACACGATAAGGTGCCAGAAAACCATCGTCAATTCCTTGTTTGAGCGAATAGGTGTAAATGGGTTCCTTGAAATATTCAATATTACTTATAGTATCCGTTTCTCTCGGGGTAGCTGTCAAACCAATTTGAGTGGCTTTATTAAAATATTGTAGTATATCTCTCCAGGCACTGTCCTCTCTGGCACTGCCACGATGACATTCATCCACCACAATTAAATCGAAAAACTCAGGACTGAATTGTTTATAAACGTTTGCATCTTCATCAGTGCCCGATAATCCCTGGTAGAGGGCTAGGTATATTTCGTAACTTTTATCGATGTGGCGATGTTTTACCACTGTCATTTTATCTTTGAAATATTTAAAGTCACCCCTTCGTGTCTGGTCGATTAATATGTTACGTTCGGCCAAAAACAAAATGCGTTTTTTAGCTCCGCTTTTCCAAAGCCGGTGAATAATTTGAAAAGCGGTATAGGTTTTTCCCGTACCGGTTGCCATCACCAAGAGTATTCTATTTTGTCCATTCGCAATGGCTTCAACGGTTCGGTTAATGGCAATTTGCTGATAGTAGCGTGGACGTCTTCCTGTTCCGTCGAAATAATAATCTTGTGAAGCAATTTTTTCTGCTGCAGGGGTGATGATGCCTTTGTATTTTTTGTATTTTTCCCACAATTGTTTTGGAGAAGGAAAGTCGTCTAAGCTTATTTCCGTTTCAATATTTTCATTGGTTTCGGTACGGTCATGAAACAAAAAACCATCACCGTTGCTGCTGAACACACAAGGGATGTCAAGAATTCTTGCATAGTCCAATGCTTGCTGAATGCCTGCCCTAACAGAATAGCTATTGTCTTTGGCTTCAACAATAGCTATAGGTATATTGGGCTTATAATATAAAATGTAATCTGCTCTTTTTTGTTTACCTCTTGCAGTTAGTTTACCTCGTACATAAATTTTGCCATCAGTAAAAGAAACTTCTTCTAATAGCTGAGTCAGTCTATCCCAACCTGCCTTTTCAATGGCAGGAGTAATAAACTTGGTGCAAATGTCGCGTTCCGATAAACTTTTTTTGTCCATTAATTTTTTTATTAAAACCTAAAACAGGTGTTTATTTTACCACGTAAAAAGCGAATAGTTTAATTACAAAAACATTACAACTATTCTCTCACAATATTTTTATACAAATTCCCTATCTTATATTTTTTCAACAAAGATACATTTTTCACTAATTCCA
>CAZJBB010000288.1:0-3257 GCA_964543995.1 uncultured Bacteroidales bacterium | reverse complement strand
CCAAAATAGAATTCACAATCTCCACCGTTTGAGGAAATAGCATTGGATAATGCAGTTAGAGCATTTGCATAAGCAGTGGTGGTACCAAGGATTTTTGAACGATGCATTGCATAGCGAGCTTTAAATGCCCAAGCCGTTGCAGTCCACTTGCCTAAATCTCCTTGAAATATAAGGTCATCACTTCCCGGAGTCCGCAAACTACTACTAGCACCTAAATCTGAAATAGCATCCGTAAGCAAGCCATCAATGGCAGCATAAATACTTTGCTGTGAATCAAAATGAGCATCATTTTTCCCAAGGAATGCTTCAGAATAGGGTATGGCTCCGAATAAATCGGTCATGGTTCCAATGGAGTATGCCATTAATATTTTAGCAATACCCGTATAATATGGAGACCCTTCCGAGGAAGCTTTATTAATAATTTGATGTAGGTCCATCATAGGAGCGGCATACATTGCCCACTTCCAAGCATTATCGATATCGCTTTGGGTGAAATTATAACGGTCATAAGCCCAAGGTTGATTGCCGCCCCCTGCATATTGTTGCATCCAAATCATGGCTGCATAACTTAAATCACCACCAACTGAATAAGCTAAAGCAGCTTCAGCAGATGGAAGTAAGAAATTTACTGAAACATCAGAAGGATTGTTTGGACTTACATTTATTTCCGGATCTATCCACTTTTTACAGGAAGTGGTCATTAAGCTTACCAGTAAGAATACACCGATAAATTTTATGGTTTTATATTTTTTCATATTTTAATTTTTTAATGTTAACACAAGAATATTTATAATTTAACCTTTAAACCTACAATGTACGTCCTAGTTCCTGGCATATTGAAATAGTCGATACCTTGTGCATTGCTGGCACCATATAAACTTGTTTCAGGATCCACTCCGGTATAAGGAGTACTTAACCATAAATTTTTTCCGGTAACAAAAACATCAATGCCTTTAAATATGCATTTGCCAAGTATTTTTTTAGGTAGAGAGTAATACAATGAAACTTCTCTCAAACGTACCCAGTTGGCATCTTCGATAAATTGTTCCGAAGGACCGCCAAATCCACCACCAAGACCGGAATACCAAGCTTGATCTTTTACAGTAACCAAATGGTTGGTTCCATCAACAACTAAGTTTCCATTGCCATCATAATGACCTTGAACACCATTCATGACTTCAGTTTCTCCACGGTTTTCGGTATCAGCATGGGTACCTAAAGCATACATAATGCCTTTGGTTCCATTCCACATTTTTCCACCTGATTTGATGTCAAACAAGAAAGAAAAAGTAAGGTTTTTATATTTTAAACTACTTCCAATTCCCATGGTCCAATCGGGTTGTACTGTTCCCAAGAAGGCTTCCTGATCTGACATTTTGGGCGAACCGTAACCAGGTTTAGAAGGATCTTCAAAAATCACAATATTTCCACTGGCGTCTTTTACCCATTGCGTTCCGAAAATGGAGCCATAAGGTTTACCCACAACGGCTCTGATATCAGCACCGGTGAAACCACCCAAGGTAACATTTTCAACTCCCTCGGCAAGTTTGGTAACCATATTGTTGTTTTTAGTGAAATTCACATTTACAGTCCATTCCCATACTTTGGTTTTGTATGGAGTAGCATTCAAGGAAATTTCAACCCCTTTGTTCTCCATAGAAGCAGCATTGATATACTGATCCGTATAACCTGAAGAACCGGCCATAGGTGCCCAAATTAACAAGTCTTCGTTTTTGTTATTATAATAAGTAAAGTCAAGTCCCACTCTGTTATTTAAGAATCTTAAATCGACTCCAATTTCAAAGGATTTCAATTTTTCTGGTTTTAAATTGCTGCTTCCCAGGCCATTATCTTGTGTAAATCCAATTAAACCAAAATAGGGTGATGAAATACCACTGGTCCAACCATCATTAAAAAATCCGGCTTGGTAATAACTTTTTGTAGCATACGTAGATGCATCACTACCAATAACAGCATAAGAAACTCTCAATTTACCGAAAGGCAAAATTTTATTGTCTTTCAACATCGGAAGTTCTGTGAAAACAAAACCTGCACTGGCTGATGGGAAAAAGAAGGAATTGGCATTTGAAGGAAGGGTAGTTGACCATTCATTACGGCCGGTAAAATTTAAAAACACCATGCTTTGATAAGATAATCCTAAATCTCCATAAATAGCTGCGGTACGCTTCTTCGCTTGGTTTTCGCGGGTAAGAATTGAACTGGCATTGTTTAAATTGTAGTAATCTGCAACCGACAATTGATCTCCTTGAACATAAAGTTGTTGATGATAGGTTTGGTACATATTATGACCAATAGTCAAATCGGCTTTGATATCTTTATTGATGTCTTTTTTAATATTAAATATCAAATCGGAGTTAATGTCTTTGCTATAATGCTGATCTTCCATAACTTGCCCGAGAGGTTGGGCGGCTGAATTGATAGCAAAGTACCCTTTTCTACGGTCAGAATACCAGTCGCTACCTAATCTGTAAGTAATAGTAAGCCAGTTGTTTGCTAAATAAGTTGCTTGAATACTTCCAATGATACGGTTAACATCATCCGTGAATTTATTTTGATTTACTGTCCAGTAGGGGTTATCATAGATACCATAACGATACGAACGTTGTGAACCATCTGGGAATAAATACGCTTCTTTGTTGTTTACAGGATCATCGAATCCATTAGCATTATCGAAGGAAGCGGGTGTACGCAGTAAACCTAGCATAACACCGGAAAGGTTGGAACCTTGTTGTAATCTGTCTCCACCTGAATTGATGTAGTTAATAGAACCGGAAGTCGTAAACTTTTCCGACAATTTAGCTTCTCCTGAAACTTTTACCGTGGTTTTATCGAAAGTATTGTTGGGAACAATACCTGTGCTTTGTAAATTGGATAAGGATAAATAATAAGCAGCATCATTATTTCCACCGGAAACACTTAATGAATTATTGTAAGCAACGCCGGTTTGGAAAAAAGTACCTATATTATCATAAGGTTTCACTGCCTCTTTAGCTAATGGACTATTAATACTCACAATTTTTCCGTTTTTGTCAAACATGTAATTGGAACCATCCCAAGCACAGGTATCTAATTTAGGACCCCAGGAGTTTCGGTTATACGTTTCTGGGCCTTTCCATACACCATTAATACCTTGTCCATATTTGTTTTGCATTTTAGGGAGTTGAGAAGCAACATCGAAAGAAACACTTGAGTTGAAATTTACACTGTATTTGCTTCCGCCTGCTTGAGATGCGGCT
>CAZJBB010000287.1:0-3300 GCA_964543995.1 uncultured Bacteroidales bacterium | reverse complement strand
CTATATTACTCCTGTGTTAACCACAAGTATTTATTATCGTGCCGTAGTGACCAATGGCGTTTGTAGCAGTATTAATTCTGTTATGGATACAGTAGCTGTAAATGCTCCTTCTGTAGGAGGTAATGCAAATGCAGTTTCTCCAATCTGTGCAGGAACTTCATCTTCAATTTCATTAACAGGAAATACAGGGTCTATTCAATGGCAACAATCCTCAGATGGAATCTCGGGGTGGGTAAATGTTACCGGGGGTACTGGATCTACTTCTTCTACATATAATACTTCGGCTTTAACCCTTACTGTATTTTATCGTGCAGTGGTAACTAATGGAGTTTGTCCAGCGGTTAACTCTACTATTGATACGATTTGGGTTAATGCGCTACCCATCGTTTCATTTGCTTTACCTACACAATATGATACAGTTTGTTTAACAGCTGCAACATTTTTACTCCAAGGGGGAACTCCTTTGGGGGGAGTATACTCTGGTATAGGGGTGTCTGCAAATAACTTTAACCCTTCTTCTGCCGGTATTGGTATTCATAATGTAACTTATACCTATACAGATCCAAATACCACTTGTGTTAATTCAGCCAACCATAATGTTGTGGTTGTTTCATGCACATCAATTGAAGAAGCTGTTTTTGCAAATGCATTTGTTTTTCCAAATCCTTGTAGCGATATTATTTACATCCAACTACCTGATAAAAATAATTACACTCTTGAAATTTATGATTTTCAAGGGAAAAAGATAAATGCCCAGGTAATTATTTCAAATTTAGAAAACACACTGAAAATAAATTTAACAAATTACACACAAGGCATGTATTTTATTAAGCTGGCTTATAGAAATAAAACTCAGATTTTGAAATTCATCAAAACCGAATAAATAATTGTAAATCAGTATATTGCGTTGTGTTGAAAACTTTTACGAAATATTTCTTTAAAATTATTTGTCTGTGTAATAAAATATTTTTACTTTTGTAGCGAATAAGAGAATTATTAATTTAAAACAAATAAGATGAAAAGGTTATTGAGAATTACTTTACTTACGTCTTTCTTTTTAACAGTTCCTTTTGTCATGAACTCAGTTTTTGCTCAAGATCCTCCTCCTCCCCCTGATGGTGGTGGTGGTGGTGGTGGCGGCGGTCCAGTTGGAAGCACACCCATTGATGGCGGAATGAGCTTTATGCTAATATTAGGTGCTGCCTATGGAGCAAAAAAAAATTACATTAAAAAATAGTATTTTTTAAGCTAACTATTAAAATGTCCGTTATTATACGGACATTTTTTTTATACATTACAAGGATTAATTGACTGATTTACTGTGAATAAACCAATAGAAAAAATAGGAATCATTGGAAGTGGGAAAATGGGTTCGGACTTATTTTCCTATCTTGATAACTACCCTTTTGATTTGTATTGGGTGGGTGAGCATTCAGTTGAAATGTCTAATTTGAGAGATAAATATGTAAAGAAAATTGAAAGGCAAAATAAATATGGCCTTATATCAAACGAAGTGTTTTTAAGAAAAAAAGAAAACAATGTTTTTACATCCGACTTATCAGTTTTAAGTAATTGCCATTTAATAGTTGAGGCAATTTGGGAGAATCCGATTGAAAAGATTGAATTGATTAGAAAGCTTAATATGGTGGTATATGAAAGTGCCATTATTGCTTCTAACTCCTCTTCGATTTTACCGTCAATATTGGGAAAGCATTTTCAATATCCGGAGAATTTTATTGGACTGCATTTTTTTTTTCCTATTCAAATGAAAAATATTGTGGAAGTTATTTGTTCAGAGCACACAAGTTCTTTCACCCTTAACCAAATAAAAGATTTTTGTGGTAGTATTGACCGCAAGTTTTTAATTCAGGATTCGAGCAATGCTTTTTTATTAAATAAAATCGCATTGGAAATTCAAAATGAGGCATTTGAGGTTTTGAGCGATCAGAATTTAAGCCACTCTGTATTAGATAATGCCGTTAAAAGTGTGTTTCCAATAGGAGTATTCGATTTTTTTGACTCGGTAGGAATCGATATCATGTGTCAATCCATATTAAATTACGCCTCACAGATAAATACCAATAAGTATGATAGTTTAATTTCATTACTTAAGAAATATGTTGATAATAATCAATTAGGACAAAAGACAAATGTAGGTTTTTATACTTACCCAATTCAATCAATTCATGAAGAATTGATTGATAAGGAAATAATGAAAAGTGTTTCAAATAGAATTCTTAATGCCTATATTTGCGCAGCGGAAAATTATTCAGAAGCTTATAATCTGGATAAAAATTCTTTGAATTTTGCATTAAAAGAGTATTTTGGCATGGAATTAGGCCCTTTTGATTTTAAATGAAGATAGAATAATGGAGAGAAAAGTTGTTATTACCGGAATGAGCATGATTACTTCGCTGGGTTTAACCTTGGAAGAGAATTGGAAGAATTTATTGAAAGGAACAAATGGCATAAAACCAATATCTCTTTTTAATGCAAATGAATTACAAACCCAAATTGCAGCTCAAGTCCCGGTTGAATTTGAAGCATTTGCTGAAAAATATGTTACAAAACGGGTTTCAAAGCAAATGACAAGAGTTACGAAAATGTGTTATGTGGCTGCAAAAAATGCCATACTACATAGTGGTATTGATTTCAACAGCATGGATAAAAACCGTTGTTCTGTGATTCTTGGGGTTGTCAGTACTGCAAATACTTCTGCTGAAAAAGGATCAACGCCTCAAAATCGAATCATTAAAAGCATGAATAATGCTATGCCGGCTTGGATTTCTCTTGAATATGAATTGATGGGACCTTCCTACAGCATTTCTGCAGCTTGCGCCTCTTCT
This sequence comes from uncultured Bacteroidales bacterium, assembly GCA_964543995.1. Classification (GTDB taxonomy): domain Bacteria; phylum Bacteroidota; class Bacteroidia; order Bacteroidales; family CAIXTV01; genus CAIXTV01. The sequence continues at coordinate 454 of CAZJBB010000287.1, read as the reverse complement.
GCTTACGCCATGGCTTTAGGTCACGATATGATTTCAACAGGCAAAGCCGATGTTGTCATTGTAGGTGGGGCCGATTCTATTGTGAACTACGAAGAAGTGGAGGGATTTAACGAATTATATGCCCTTTCAACTGAAAATGATTCTTTTGAAAAAGCGAGTAAGCCTTTTTCTTTAAATCGCGAAGGCTTTGTTATCGGAGAGGGTGCAGGAATAATTGTTCTTGAATCCGAAGCTTCCGCAAAAAAAAGAAATGCTAAAATTTATGCAGAAATGCTAAATTACGCTCTCACAAGTGAAGGGTACAATATCATGGCACCTAAGAAAGATGGCGAAGGAATTGCTTATACCATTGCAACTGCATTGAAAAATGCGGGAATTCAACCTCATGATATTGACTATATTAATGCTCATGGTACGTCAGATCGGAAGAGCACACGTCTGAACTCCAGTCACC
>CAZJBB010000286.1:0-3312 GCA_964543995.1 uncultured Bacteroidales bacterium | reverse complement strand
ATATCGGAAGACATATCTGCAACTAATGGAACCGGCGAATCTATATCATAATAAATCTGGGTACCATAAATGGTGTTGTTGGAGGTAATATGCAGATAATCAATATCAGTAGGAATTGTAACGTTTTTTGGGATATAATTGTAATTTTTGTCCTTTGAAGAAGCAACCTCAACCACTTCACCAAAAAACTTACCCTCTTTAATGGCGTTGGCTGCCCATACACCGGTGTTGTAATAACCTGCCTTTGTTTTCATTAAGTTGAAAGGAACCATGTAAAACTGTGCACTTGCACCACCCTGCAGAAAGAGGACTTCATGGGTATCGGGTACTTCAAGCAACTCTTTTACAAGTGCAATCGCCTGATCCATAACCGCCACAAACTCTTTGCTCCTGTGCGAAATTTCCAGAACCGATAGGGTTGTACCGGCAAAATTCAGTATAGCTTCGGCTGTTTTCTGAATTGTATATTCAGGAAGAATTGATGGACCTGCATAAAAATTGTGCTTTTTCATTGCGTAGGGATTAAAAATTAATATTATAACTTATTGATAGTGTGATAATTAAATTCATTTAACAGAAAAGGTGTTTCATCCTGCTTCTTTTATGCAAAATTAACCAAATTGTCAGAAACATGATAAAAATCAACAAAATTAAATGAACGGCATTTTAACAATCCTGGCTTTCAGCCGTTTATTCCTGACAAGGATATAGATTTCGTTACCTAATGAGCTGAAATCGTTGCTGATATATCCCATTCCTATCCCCTTCTCAAGAACCGGAGACTGTGTCCCTGAGGTTACAATACCGATCACATTCCCAACTATATCCACTATCTCATAACCATGACGCGGAATTCCACGGTCGATCATTTCAAAACCCTTCAATTTTCGGGATACACCTTCATTTTTTTGCTTTAAAAACAACTCTTTATCAATGAACTGCTTCGTTTCGGTAAACTTGGTAATCCAGCCCAATCCAGCTTCGATGGGTGAAGTAGTGTCATCAATGTCGTTTCCATAAAGGCAGTAACCCATTTCAAGCCTTAAAGTGTCGCGTGCACCCAGCCCAATCGGTTTGATCCCTTCTTCAACACCTGCAGCAAATATGGCTTCCCAAATTGGTTGTGCATATTCGTTATAGAAATAGAGTTCGAATCCTCCAGCACCTGTATATCCGGTTGCAGAAATAATTACATCGTCTATCCCAGCAAATTTCCCAACTTTGAAAGTATAATATTTTATGGTTGAGAGATCAGTATCCGTCAATTTTTGCAGAATCCGGGCTGCTTTAGGTCCCTGAATAGCGAGTTGGCTAATCTTGTCGGATGCATTCTCAAGCTCGGCACCCAAATCATTTTGTGAAACCAGCCAATCGAAATCTTTCTGGATATTGGATGCGTTGACAACCAACATGTATTTCCGGGGTTCAAAGTAGTAAACAAGAAGATCGTCAACAATACCTCCCTTGCCATTCGGGAAACAAGAATATTGTGCTTGTCCAACCTGCAATGCAGACGCATCATTGGTGGTAACTTTCTGAATGAACGGAAGTGCATTGGGACCTTTTACCCAAATTTCGCCCATGTGCGACACATCAAAAACCCCGGCACCATTCCTAACTGTCATGTGCTCATCCTTGATCCCGGAATATTCAACAGGCATTTCAAACCCTGCAAATTCAACTATTTTAGCATTGTAGCTTTTGTGAATTTCATAAAAAGGTGTTCTTGTTATCATATTGAATTGTTATTTTAATAATGCAAAATTAAATATTCCGATGGGACTAAAAGCTGAAAAAACTCACTTTGAATTGAATATAAATTACTAACTTTGAATTTAATATAATCCCTAATAAAATGGCTTTAACAAATTTGAATTATCTGCAAACAATTACCGAAGGTGATAAAGATACAATGTGCGAAATTATCGAAATGTTTTTTGATCAGGTTCCCGAATTCGTTGGAAACTTAAAGGGTTTCCTGGCGGACGGAAAATATCCTGAACTTGGGAAAGAGGCACATAAAGCAAAATCATCCGTTATGATCCTTGGTATGGAACAGCTTGGCCATGACCTTAAAGCACTGCAACTTGCTACTATTGCCGGAACGCATGTTGAAACCTATGCACCAATGGTCGCAAGATTCGAAAAAGAATGTCAGATCGCCATAGATGAATTAAATGCAGAACTTGTGAAACTGAGAACGGAATAACTATTTCGGGGTCATTTTCAAGATTTCCTCAGCAAACTTATTTGTCGCTTTTGCAACTTCCCCAAAACTTTTCGTAGTCAGGTCACATGCAATCACATGGCTTCCTGCTTCAGGGAAAGATTGTGCAGTCTTGGCCGATGCTGGTGTCCCAACCTGTTGGAACATTTTCAAGGCTGCTTTCACCTCAACAGTCTGATCCTGGTTTTGCTCATCCTTGTAATAGTATCCCAGAAAAAGCGGACATTTCACCTTCGAAAAGACTTCATTTTTCATCGTTGCGTCGATCAACTGCTGCAAATAGACCGGGCCTTCTGCGCGGTACCTACAATACCAATATTTACAGATCTCATCTGTACTTCCGTTTGATAGATCCCTGTACTTACCCCCAAAATTCAAACGTGCAATTTGCAATCCCCATGGTTTCGACAACAGAAACGAGGCTTTGCTCTTGATCTGGACGTTTGGAGAGTAAAGGATAAGGCCGTACACAAGTTCGGGGAAATCGGCGGCAAGTTTGAGTGCAAGTGTTCCTCCTGTGGAAGTTGACATAATAATGACTTTCCTTCCCAATTTACCGGATATTACAAGTGCCTGTTTAGCAGATTCATACAACCGGTCAGGAGTCATATCGAGCAGGGCGTCATCCGTGACCAAACCATGCGATGCAAGCCTGGCAAGATAAGCATTGCACCCATATCGGACTGGAAAATCTTCGTTGACTGGTGCTCCTTCCCTACGACTTGCCGAAAAACCATGCAAATAAAGCAACACATATTCTGTAGGCTGACGTAGCGAATCATTTGCCCAGATAATTTTTGCCTCGTTACCCGGACGAACTTTCTCGACCGACTCAAGATGTGCAACATATTCACCCACATTTCCTTCAACGACCGGCAAATTTGAATTCAATACCGGCTTTGGCATCACTGGCCCCAAAAAATAGGTTGCCAAAATCAATACGACAACTCCCAAACTAATTTTAATCGCTTTCATCGGTAAAATTTTGGTTTAAATGAAAATATTCAAAATATCCTATAATCGCAAGGAATACAAACCTGTTATTATTCAACAAACTCCTCTTATTCCCAGAAGCCAGCAGCGAC
>CAZJBB010000285.1:0-3327 GCA_964543995.1 uncultured Bacteroidales bacterium | reverse complement strand
AGATAGCTTCAGGTGACTGGAGTTCAGACGTGTGCTCTTCCGATCTGGTATTAGATGGCGCAGTCGCTATTTTTTGTGGTGTAGGAGGGGTAGAACCTCAAACCGAAACCGTTTGGCGCCAAGCCGATAAATATCATGTTCCTCGTATCTGTTTTGTAAATAAAATGGATAGGTCCAGTGCCGACTTTTTTACTGTAGTGGGCCAAATCAAAGACAAGCTTGGAGCAAATCCGGTTCCTCTTCAAATACCCATAGGTGCTGAAGAGAATTTTATTGGTGTTGTTGATTTAATCAAAAACAAAGCCTTTGTTTGGGATGAAGAAACCTTGGGTGCCAATTATTTTGAAATAGATATTCCTGAAGATTTACAGGAAGTGGTTAATGAATACCGTTCTAAATTAATTGAAGGTGCTGCCGAAGAAGATGAAAGATTATTTGAGAAATTCCTAAATGATCCGGAATCTATTGAAGAAAGTGAATTGATTGCAGCGATAAGAAAAGCCACCATTGAATTACGAATTACACCGGTTATTTGTGGAGCCTCATTTAAAAATAAAGGCGTACAATTGCTAATTGATGCCATTGTTCAATACCTACCCAGCCCCATGGATGTTCCACCGGTTTTTGGAGTGAATCCACAAACCGAAGAAAAAGAGACCAGAAACCCCAATTCCGAGGAGCCTTTTTCCGCCTTAGCCTTTAAGATAACCACGGATCCTTTTGTTGGTAAATTGGCTTTTATACGCGTATATTCAGGAACCTTACAAGAAGGTTCTTCTTTGTTAAATGCCTCTACTGATAAAAAGGAAAGAGTAAGCCGTATTTTACAAATGCATGCCAACAAACAAAATCCCGTTCCTTTGGTGGAAGCAGGGGATATTGTTGCTGTTGTTGGCTTTAAAAATATAAGAACAGGGGATACCCTTTGTTCAGAAAAATCACCCATTTTGTTCGAACCCCCCGTTTTCCCGGAACCAGTAATTAGTGTTGCTGTGGAACCTAAAACTCAGGAAGACATTGATCGTTTAAGCATTGCTTTGAATAAATTGGCTGAAGAAGACCCAACGTTTACTGTTAGAGTGGATGAAGAATCCGGACAAACGGTAATCAGTGGTATGGGAGAATTGCACTTAGAAATCATTTTAGATCGTCTAAGAAGAGAATTTAAGGTAGAATGCAATCATGGAAATCCACAGGTTGCTTATAAAGAAGCTATTACTAGCACCATACACCACAGAGAAGTGTATAAGAAACAAACCGGAGGCAGAGGCAAATTTGCAGATATTGAATTTGAAATAGCCCCTGTTGCCGAAGATGTAAAAGGTCTCGTGTTTATTAATCAAGTGAAGAATGGCAACATTCCGAATCAATATATACCTGCCATTGAAAAGGGATTTAAGATTGCTATGAGCAATGGGGTTTTAGCAGGGTTCTCTATGCAAGGCGTTCAAGTTACCTTACTCGATGGTTCTTATCATTCCACCGATTCCGACAGTTTAGCATTCGAAATTGTAGCGAAGATTGCATTTAAAGAAGCCTGTAAAAAAGCCAAGTCTATTTTACTCGAGCCTGTTATGCAATTGGAAGTGGTTACTCCCGATCAATATGTTGGTGATGTTTCCAGCGATATTAATAAAAGACGTGGACGTTTGGAAGGAATTGATACTAGAGCAGGATTGCAAGTAGTTAAAGCTAAAGTACCCCTTTCGGAAATGTTTGGTTACGTGACTATTTTGAGAAGCATTACATCCGGTAGAGGAACTTCGAACTTGCAATTTTCACATTATGCCGAAACCCCTCGTGCTATTATAGAAGAGGTTTTGTATCGGATAAAAGGATATGTAGTTAATTTTTAAATGAATAATCATAAATAGTAATTCAAGTGAGTCAAAAAATTAGAATTAAACTGAAATCTTACGATCATAATTTAGTAGATAAATCTGCTGAAAAAATCGTAAAAACGGTTAAGTCAACTGGAGCCGTTGTAAGTGGACCCATTCCATTACCAACCGACAAAAGAATTTTCACGGTTTTAAGATCAACTTTTGTGAATAAAAAATCAAGAGAACAATTTCAGTTGAGTACTTATAAAAGATTGCTGGATATTTACAGCACAACATCAAAAACCATTGATGCATTAATGAAACTTGAACTTCCAAGTGGTGTTGAAGTTGAAATTAAAGTTTGATAATAACAGTACGACGTTAAAATAATTAAGAAATGTCAGGGATAATAGGAAAAAAAATCGGAATGACCAGCGTTTATGATGCCTCTGGTAAGAATATACCATGCACGGTAATAGAAGCAGGTCCATGTATTGTGACTCAGGTCCGTACAGTAGAAAATGATGGCTACGAAGCTATCCAACTGGCTTTTGACGAGAAGAAGGAAAAAAACACGACAAAAGCACTTATTGGACACTTTGCAAAAGCCAACACCACTCCAAAGCGGATTGTGGCAGAATTTTCACGTTTTGAAGTTGGTCACCAAAAGAAATTCGGTGATGTACTCAGCGTGGATGTATTTACTGAAGGTGAATATATTGACGTAGTTGGAACTTCAAAAGGAAAAGGCTTTCAAGGCGTTGTGAAACGTCATGGATTTAGTGGGGTTGGACAAAGCACCCACGGTCAGCATAACCGATTAAGAGCTCCGGGTTCTGTAGGTGCCTCATCATGGCCATCAAGAGTTTTTAAAGGCATGAGAATGGCCGGAAGAACCGGTGGTGATAGAGTTAAAGTAATCAATCTTCAAATCGTGAAGATCGTTCTTGAGAAAAATCTTGTAATAGTTAAAGGTTCTGTACCAGGACCCAAAGGATCATATTTATTCTTAGAAAGATGGAATTAACAGTATATAACATCAACGGCAGTAAAGCCGACAGAAAAGTAGCATTAAGTGATAAAGTATTCGGCATTGAGCCCAATGACCATGTAATTTATCTCGATGTGAAACAATATTTGGCAAATCAACGTCAAGGTACACACAGCTCGCTTGAAAAATCAACAATCTCGGGAAGTACTCGTAAATTGAAAAAGCAAAAAGGTACCGGTGGTGCTAGAGCCGGAAGTATTAAGAGCCCTCTTTTCAAAGGTGGAGCGAGAGTTTTTGGACCCCATCCACGCGATTATAGCTTTAAATTGAACAAAAAAGTAAAACGTTTGGCCAGAATTTCGGCCTTAACATATAAAGCTAAAGAAGAGAATATTATTGTGCTTGAAAACTTCAGTTTCGATGAAGCCAAGACCAAAAATTACTTGCAAATTTTGAAGAACTTTGATTTAGTTGAAAAAAAGACAATATTAGTTGTTTCTGAATTAAATAAAA
>CAZJBB010000284.1:0-3369 GCA_964543995.1 uncultured Bacteroidales bacterium | reverse complement strand
CGGGCGATGTCCACCGCCTTGCGACCCTCGTCAATGGCCGCGTTGCGCGTCTTCTGGTGCTGGTGACCAAAACCGGCCAGCGCAAAACGCCGCGAATGGCTCAAACTCGCCGCAACGCACGAACAGGCAAGCCCGTAGTCCTTCAGCAGCCGCTTCATTTCCTTGACCGGCATCTCGTTGGTGATGTCATTCTGGCGGATTTCCACCGCCTTGATGCCTTTCAGCTTGGCAATGGTCGAAAGCACATCCGCTGTGCGCGGTGCATCGCGATAGCCTTCACTGCAAAAACCGTCATGCGCGTTTGAAAACACCCATAGGCCGGTTGCCAATCGCAGGGTCATGTCCAATCTCCTCGCGCGGGGTTTTCCCCGGGTAAAACACCACTTGCTTTACTGCTTTTCGGATTTCTCAAGCCTTCAACAAAGGATTAGAAGAGGTCGGGCATGTGACCACACGCCGGAAACCTACGTAAACCGACAATAAGTATATATTAATAGGAGCTGCAAAGGTAAGGTATTTTTTAAAATGAGTCGGAAGACCGAAGTTTGAAGACCGAAGACGAAAAAAGTGAAAAAGTGAAAAGTGAAAAGTGTGAAAGTTGAAAGTAGGAATGAAGACTGAGACCGAAAAAATCTCGCAGATTTCTGCAGAGTCTAAAAACGATTTCGCAGAAAACTAAGCAGAAAATCTCAGAACAAAGCGCTCCTCCCCATTTGAGGAGGTTGGGTGGGGTTAGAAAAGATGGCAGAATTGTTAATTTATTTTGGTGGTTTTAGGTTTATTAAACAAGAACTTACAGAATTTCAATTTTTGCAGCTTTTAAAAAATTTGTACATTTGTGAAAATTAATTCAATATGACCGAATTTGTTGAAAAGTATATAAATCCATTTACCGACTACGGTTTTAAAAGACTGTTTGGAGAAGAATTAAATAAGGACTTGTTGCTTGATTTTTTAAATGAGTTGCTTAGAGAAGAACAAGGGCAAATTATAGATTTGACGTATTTGAAAACCGAACAACTCGGGATTACAGAAATGGATAGAAAAGCCATCTTTGACTTGTATTGCGAGAATGAAAAAGGAGAGAAATTTATTGTGGAGTTGCAGAAGACAAAACAGAATTTTTTCAAAGACCGAACGGTATATTATTCGACTTTCCCTATAAGAGAGCAAGCAAAACGTGCCGATTGGGATTATGAGCTTAAAGCGGTTTATACCATTGCCATACTTGATTTTGTATTTGAATCTGACAAAAAAGACGAGAATAAATTTCGATATGATGTGAAATTAACAGAACAAGAAACCCATGACGTATTTTATGATAAACTGACATTCATCTACTTGGAAATGCCTAAGTTTAATAAAACCGTGGATGAATTAGAAACCCGATTTGAGAAATGGCTATATGTGATAAAAAATCTAAATAAGCTGGATAGGATTCCGGATAAACTCAGAGAAAAAATATTCGACAAATTATTTGAATCGGCTGAAATAGCTAAGTTTACAAATGAGCAAGTACGCTCCTATGAGGATAGTTTGAAATATTATAGAGACCTTAAAAACTCCATAGATACTGCCAGAGAAGAAGGAAAAATTGAGGGAAAGATTGAAGGTAAAACGGAAAGAAACATTGAAATAGCAAAAAAAGCTTTAGCAAAGGGACTTTCTATCAAAGATGTTTCGGAATTGACAGGAATGACGGAGTTGGAAATTAAGAATTTGCAATAAGCCAGTGTTAAGCTATGACCCTGTTGGCCTTCGAGTTTACCGAGAAGTGCTTGATGGCAAGAAATCCCAAGTCTTCATTCATAGGTCATCTCGACCAGCTCGATCCCGACGCATCGGGACTAGATGACCTATTGATCTTCGAGTTTATCGAGAAGTCTTGGAATTCTTATTTGGGCATCTCGACTAGCTGGATGACCTTTTTCTTCGAGTTTATCGAGAAGTCACAGTTAAACTAGAATCCCATGCCTCTACCCATTTTCTGGCATTTACAAAAGCTTCAATCCAAGGTGAAACTTCATCCGACTTTCGATTTTCCGGATAATAAGCCCATTGCCATGGGAAAATGGCCCTTTCAAGATGGGGCATCATGGCCAAATGACGACCATCTTCGGAGCAAATGGCTGCGGCATTAAACATCGACCCATTGGGATTTCCTGGGTATTCCTGATACGTATATTTCATGGGGATTTGGTAAGCATTTTCTTCGTAAGGAAATTGCAATTTACCTTCACCATGGGCTACCCAAATACCCAAACGTGTGCCTTCTAAAGATTTAAGCATCACACTGTGATTCTCTAAAATATCCACATTGATAAAGCCGGATTCAAATTTGTGAGAATCGTTTAATTCCATCTTAGGTTTAAATTCGTGCTTGGCATGAATCAGTCCCAATTCCACCATTAATTGACATCCATTACAAACCCCTAAACTCAAGGTGTCTTTTCTCTGATAAAAGCGATCTAAAGAAGCTTTTGCTTTTTCATTAAATAAAAAGGCACCTGCCCATCCTTTGGCGGAGCCCAAAACATCGGAATTGGAAAAACCACCCACAAAAACAATCATGTTAACGTCGTCCAACTGCTCTCTGCCACTCATCAAGTCTGTCATGTGAACATCCTTAACATCAAATCCTGCTTTGTGCAAGGAATACGCCATTTCCCGGTCACCATTGACTCCTTTCTCTCTGATAATGGCAGCTTTCACCCCGGATTTGAAATTTCTGTTTTTAGTTAGATTATATGCTTGGTCATTCCCAATAAATGATTTTGGAAACCTAAATTCCAATTTTTGACGGGAGAAATTTTGAAGCCTTTTTTCTGCATGTAAAGCGCCACTTTGCATACAATCCAGCAAATAAGAAGTTTCGAACCAAAGATTTCTTAAATGGTCGATATTAAATGAATAGGAGTGATGATGTTTCAGTTTAAAGCTTCGGTTTTGATGGCAACTTCCAATAAGATAGGATTTTATACCTTGGATTTTCAAGTCATGTTGAATTTTAGTTGCATTTTTAACCTGCAACACCAAGCCCGGTTTTTCACTAAAAAGCAATTTAACAATATCATTTTCAGGAAGTGTACTTAAATCGATTTCCATGCCGGAAGTGGTGGAAGCAAAGTTCATTTCAAGCAAGGTGGTGATAAGTCCTCCTGCTGAAACATCATGCCCTGAAATAATTTCCCCCTGCTTTAATAAACTTTGCACGGCAGCGAAGGTTTTGATGATATACCCCGGATTGAAGTTTTCGATACAAGCATTCCCCGGGGTATCGAAAAGCTGAGCAAATGAACTTCCCCCCAATTCGAATGTGGAATAGATCGGAAGAGCGTCGTGTAGGGAAAGAGTGTTCAGAGCCGTGTA
>CAZJBB010000283.1:0-3388 GCA_964543995.1 uncultured Bacteroidales bacterium | reverse complement strand
GCCGCATACCTGCTCCTCGTAAAACCCGGCGTAATTGTAGCGGCTGAGCATGTTCGTGTAGATGTTCTGCGTGAGGTTTGTCGCGCTGTCGGTGAGGAACGAAACCAGCGGCTTGACGGTGCTGTTGAGATTGGAGATCGCCAGATAATCGAGAAAATAGTTTTCGCCCGCCGCATTCGGCGCGTACAGCGGGCTCAGGGGATCGGAGAGCGCACTCGCCTGAATGTTGCTGGCCCATTGGTAAAGTTGCTGGTGCAGCAATGCGTATCGCTGATGCTCCACGAACACCTGGTTGGTGGCGTCCAAGGTCACATCGGACCGGGTGACCAACCGAAACTCGTTCGTGGCAAGAATGGCCGGGGCCACGATTCGCTGGCTGCCGGCATAGTTGGTGATCGCCAGAACATTTGCGTCTGGAGGGACGAACCCAATGTTTCCCTCGACCTTCAACCGGGCCAGATTGGTGTTCACGTCGCCGGTGAAGAAGACGCGAACGGTTGGCGGAAAGGTTAGGTTCAGGGGCGCGCCCGGGGCGGCGAGGACTTCCGCGTTGGTCACGACGAGGGTCGGGATCGGCAACGCGCCCGAATAAGGGGTCTGGATCGCGTAGCAGCTCCTCGCCGGCCGCTCCGCCAGGTATCCGGCCAGGTCCAGGACAGCGACCAAGTTTCCGGCCAGTTGAGGGTCCGGGTCGTACAACGGGTTGTTCTGCGAGATCTGCACCGGCCGATAGGAGGGGGTGGTCCAGTCCGGCGACCAGTCCATCGTGCGCAGGAAGTTGGCATACTGGTCTTCGGCGCTGCTGTTGAGGGCCGTGTCGGTGGAGTCGTGCAAGCTGCCCCACACCTCGTAGCTGCTCCAATCCGGCTCTGCATCGGGGTAATCCCCGTTGAAAGTGAGCGCGGCTTGCGATGCCGAATTGGAGTACTTGGCAACGCCCCCGCCCGTTGTGCGCCACAGCCGCTGGTTGGAGTCGGCGGTGCTGGCGTCGGTCAAGAAGGCTGTGGCCCCGCCGGCGGCGGTAAATCCTCCGGAATAGAGGCTGCCGACATAGGCGTACACCCCTTGATGATCGGTATCGGCAGCGTCGCGTGTGAGCTGGACGCTTTCCCGATGTTGGCCCGGGTTGAACACGGCCCATTCCGTGACCGGTATGGCGCGGATCTGGACCGTGTAACGGGCGCGATAATCCGGGTAGCCGGCGAGCGTGGCCCGCGCCGTGATGTCGATGTAGAAGTTGGTGCGGTCCGTCCAGAAATCCGGGTAAAGCGGGTCCATGGGGTTCTTGCTCAGCCCGTTGGCAGCCACCTGGCGGGTGGAAATGGTGTTGTTCTCCGGGAGCACGTCGTTGGTGGCCGAGAGCGTCACCGTGTAAGGGCCGGAGACCGACGGCGCCTGGCCCTGGAGCCATTGCTGGAGATCTGCCCCGCCGTAGGCGCCTTTGGTTTCGAACACCCGATCCAACTGGCTCAATACCCTCGAGGCGGCGGAATCGAGGGCAAGGCGGGCCTCGATGTTGCCTACTTTGGCCCGCGCCTCGGAGAGCCGATGCTGCGCGCTGTGGATGGCGAGGGACGCCGCCACGCAGACCAGGACGGCCAGCACCAAAGCCCCGACCAGGGCGAAGCCGTGCTGTGATGGGGACAGGCGGGGTTTCACGGGTAGTCTCGTTTCAGCTTGAGCGGCTTGGCTTCTTCCTCGCTCTTGGGCTCCTGCTTGCTGGTGTCCTTGTTGCCCGGATAGTTCATTTCGTAGAGGTACTGGGGGAAATTGCTGCCCGGCACAGGCGTCAGGCCCACCATGACGATCGCGGCGAAGATCAGGATGAAACCGATTTCGGCTGGTCGCAGGCTCTTGCTCTCCAGACGGGTCTTGATTTGCCGGAGCGTGGTAAGCGCGAAAACGACGGCGGCGCACGCCAACGCGAACGACGTTTGGTAATCGTCCGTGTAACGGACTTTGGGCCAGCGCACCGTGGCGTATTCAAGCCAAAGAAAGTGCATCACGGCTATCCCCAGGCCAAAGAACCCGCAGAGGACCGCATTGAGCACCAGGATGAACATCCACTTTGCTGCCGCCGGCATATCAATTCTATTTTAGGTCCGGGAACCCGGCTTCGCGGATAGATTCTGGTGGACCAAGCAAAGGTATTCCGGGTACTGCTCAAGCCTCTGGAGTCGTTCCCGCGTTTTTGAAGTGTTCGCCCCATTTTTTGGCGAGGAGCCGGGTATCCATTCTATAATGGGGTATGCGACTGAATAACTCGACGCCGGACAGAGCCGTCAGCCCGCACATTTACAACTTGCTCGACCAGCGACTGGCGCAGCAGGGGGCTCCCCTTCACCAGCTCATCAGGACCTATGCCGCAGCGGTCCCGGCCCAGCCCGCTTCACCCGAGGAACTGCTGAATCAGCTTACGGCGGTGTTGGGCAAATGGGCGGCAGACCCCGCGCAGCGCGTCAAACCCGAGACTGCGCTGGCCGAAGAACACCTGCGGTTGATGGACGACATCAACAAAATCCAGGGGCCTGAGGGAGCGTCCCGTTTGGAGGCCACCTTGGTCCGTGTGGTAGCCAACCAATTTGCCCGCAATATGGGATCGGCTTTGCGCATTCCGGATGAAAGCAAGCTCATCTGCCTTTCGGACGTGAAACCGGGCAACGCTTATTCGGCGTTCGCGCAACGCACGGCGCTGATCGGCATTCAACCGCATGAATGGGTCAAGCGCTGGGTTGAATCCCAGCGGGATCTCTTCCGCAACAAGCCCAGTGATGCCGGTTATTTGCGGCTGGCCCAACGTCTCTCCGGCGCTTGGCCGCTTGAACCGGGCAAGGACGCGTTTCAAAGGGCGCTGGCGAGCTTTCTGGACGGGATTGCCGCTTCCACGAGCCAAAGCCATGCGGTCGTGGTTCAGTCCTCGTTGCTGGAAACTTTCGCGCGGGCGATTCGGCATCAAGCACGGGATTTGGGTCTGGATCGGCCAGCCGCCCCTTCGCCGGCCATGTCGATCAATTAAGGGTCCCTTGGGCTAGAGTGCTTCTGTTTCTACTGCCGCTCTACGAGTTCGGCGTAAAAGGTCTTCTCTTCCTGCTCGGCTGCCCTGCGGTTGCGGGCCATCTGTTCGGCAGTCAAACCCTCCAGGTTGGCTGCTATCTCCCTCAGTTGCTCGGGCATGAACGCCAGTATGACGTGCGCGCGGCCTCGGATGCCGGCCACTGACTTCAGGGCGGCATCGGGACTGTCATTCAATTCGGGGTCGAGATGCACAGCTTCGGTGACCGGGTCATAGCTGATGACCAAAAAGGGCTGCCGTTGCGGGCCGGCGGTGCGAAACTGTGGCGGAGCCGTTTGACTGGCGCGGAATGCTCTTTCTTCGAGCTCGGCCGTT
>CAZJBB010000282.1:0-3404 GCA_964543995.1 uncultured Bacteroidales bacterium | reverse complement strand
CAATGCCACCGGTAACTCTGTATTTTTTACTGTTTCCGTCATTCATTTTAACATCCAACACCGATGAAATCCTACCACCGTACTCCGCCGGTATCCCTCCTTTATATACGGTAACATCTTTTATGGCATCCGAATTAAATACGGAAAAAAAGCCCAGTAAGTGAGATGGGCTATACACATTGGCCTCATCCAACATTATCAAATTTTGGTCAGCCCCTCCACCCCTAACATAAAAACCGGTGTTTCCTTCACTGGTTGATTTTATGCCCGGTAACAATTGTATGGTTTTCAAGATGTCCTTCTCTCCCAGAAACACAGGAATGCTTCCAATTTCCTTAACCTCAATCTTTTGGGTACTCATTTCGGTGGAAGTTACATTCTTATTGATTTTCTCCGATTTTATTTCCAATCCTTTTAAATTCGTAACCGTCTCTTTTATCTCAAAATTCAGTTTCATACTTTGATGTAAATCTACAAGGGTATCTATTTTTGAATAGCCCAAAAACTGAGTAACAAAAGTGTACTTTCCTTCCGGCAAGGTCAAGGAAAAGAATCCGTAAGCATTTGTAAATGCTCCCGTATTTTTAAGTTCCTTTACCAATACGGTAGCTCCAATTAAAGATTCTCCGGTTTTTGCATCTTTTATGGTTCCACTAACCGTAAACTTATTTTGTGCAAAAGTAGTGCTGCCAATTAAAACCATTATCCAAATAAAAACCACTTTAATTGCAACTTGTTTCATCTTCATAATACTTAATGTAACGCTGGGTTTAATTATAACAAGAGTTATCACAAAAGGATGAACCCATTAACATTCTTTAACAGTTAGGATTCATAGATAAAAAGAAAGAAAGGCAGCAATAAAAAAAATTATATCGATAAATCTAAATTTAGCTCACTTTTAAATTGTTGCAAAGCAGGGTTCGTTTGAACCATTTTATTGAATTTATCCTGAGCGGTATATACTTTCGTTTCAGTAGTTCGTTCATTAATGCTAAACTTTACATTGATAGCATCATTTTTCAATGTTTGCCTCAGATATTCAACCAGTTGCAATTTCTTTTCGTTGATAAAATCGAACTGAATACGATTGTCTAACACCAACTCCACTTCCTTGTTTTCATGCAAAATCGGCTTACGTGTGGTGAGACAGGAATATAAGGTGGGTTCATTTTCGCATTGCTGAACAAATTGATCCCAGGTTTCGTTAAAACTTTCCTGTGTAAACGCATTGGCTGCCACGGCGTATGCTTGAGTGGGTTCTGACAATATTTCAGCATTCCCTGTTTGTGGAGAAGTCGGTATAATCGAAATTCTTTTCGCAGTAAGCGGTGGCATTTTCCCTTGAATGCCTTCAATGGGAGAAATTTCAAATTTTGTAGGAGCGGAAGTAACATGCTCTTCTACTTTAGCATTAGGTTCAACAGCCGGAGCCTCCACCTTTGCAGCCTGAACCTCCACTTTTTGAGCAGCCACTTCCACCGGTTTTACCACAGTCGGTTCCGGTAGTTTTATTGAATTTACGGGTTGAGCAGTATTCGAACTTGGAACTTGAATCAGCGACATGAGCTGCAATAAACTCAGCTCTACCAATAAGCGCTTGTTATTACTGTTTTTATAGTTCAAATCGCATTGATTGGTAATCTCAAGAGATTTTAGCAAAAACATATCGGAACATTCCCCGGTTTGGTCAATATAACGGTTCCTTATGGCATCGCTGGATTCGAAAAGCTTTGCTGTAGAAGCATTTTTACAAACCATTAAATTGCGAAAGTGGGAAGCTAAACCGTTGATAAAATGCTGACCATCAAATCCTCTTTCGATAATTTCATTGAAAATCAGCAACAATTCCTCAATATTCTTTCTTAAAACCGCTTGGACGGTTCTGAAATAAAACTCATAATCCAGCACATTCAGATTTTCGATAACGGCTTTATAAGTGATATTTCCACTGGAAAAACTCACAATTTGGTCGAACATGGAAAGGGCATCACGCAAAGCTCCATCCGATTTTTGAGAAATCACATGCAAACCTTCCGGTTCGTATTCAACGTGCTCATTTTTAGCAACAAACTCCAAATGTTTTACTATGTCGTCGTTTGAAATTCGCTTAAAGTCGTAAATCTGACAGCGGGATAAAATGGTTGGAATAATTTTATGCTTTTCGGTGGTGGCCAAAATGAATTTAGCGTAAGAAGGAGGTTCTTCTAAGGTTTTCAAAAAAGCATTAAAGGCTTGTGAAGAAAGCATGTGAACCTCATCGATGATATACACTTTAAATTCCCCGACTTGAGGCGGAACTCGAACCTGATCCACCAAAACCCGTATATCGTCAACGGAATTATTGGAAGCTGCGTCCAATTCATGGATGTTAAAAGAAGAAGATTGATTAAAAGACTTACAAGATTCACATTCATCACAAGCTTCTAACTTAGGGGTAATATTCAAGCAATTGATGGTTTTGGCAAGAATTCGAGCACAAGTTGTTTTCCCCACTCCACGAGGACCACAAAACAAAAAAGACTGTGCTAAGGTTCCATTTTTTATGGCATTCTTCAGGGTAAAGGTAATGGAATCTTGACCCACCACAGTATCAAATGTTTGTGGACGGTATTTTCTGGCAGAAACAATAAAATTATTCATTAAAACAAAAAGTATTAACGGTAAGAGAATTCGAAATTAATAATCAAAATTAGGTAAAATTTTGGATTTTTCAAGCCAAAACTTAAGTCCACAGCACAAAATTCCCAATAATTATGAATTATTAATTTTAGTAATCCATTCCCTCGAATTGCAAAAACAAATGCAATTGTCTCTAAAAATTAAGTTTCATATAATCCTAAAGAAATTAAAGCTCCGTATTTCAGCTAATTTTCACCCATATTTAATTTTTATATTCAATTAATTCTAAATAATAATAAATTTGTAATCGAATCCAAATTTATAGAAATGGAAAGCAAGGTTAACGCTAATTTTGAAAATGTAAAGAAAAGTTTTATTCGCTATTTAGAAAAAAACGGTCATCGTAAAACGCCTGAACGTTTCACTATTTTGCAGGAAATTTATTCGAGAAATGGCCATTTTGATATTGAAGCGCTGTACAACAGGATGAAAGACAATAAATACATTGTCAGTAGAGCCACATTATACAATACCATCGAATTGTTATTGAACTGTAATTTGGTTACCAAACACCAATTTGGCAATCATTCAGCTCAGTTTGAAAAGTCTTTCAATTTCGCACAGCACGACCACATCATTATGACTGACTCTCTTAAAGTTCAAGAATTTTGCGACCCTCGTATATACGAAATCCAACAATCTCTTGAAAAGACTTTCGATCTGAAAATTGTTGGGCAGATCGGAAGAGCGTCGTGTAGGGAAAGAGTGTTCAGAGCCGTGTA
>CAZJBB010000281.1:0-3464 GCA_964543995.1 uncultured Bacteroidales bacterium | reverse complement strand
TTTTGTGTACAAATTTAAGCGGGTAACCCCTCCATAAATACTATGATTTTTATCAGGGTAAATGAACATATCGAATTGCTTATTAGCCGTTACCAGCGCTTTTATCAATTCCATGGAGTTTTGTAAATGCACATTATCGTCTGCGGAACCATGAATCAATAAAAATTTCCCTTTGAGTTTTTTAACCTGAGAAACCGGTGAATTTTCGTCGTAGCCCGAGGCATTTTCTTGTGGGGTTCGCATAAAGCGTTCTGTATAAATATTGTCGTAATATCGCCAATTGGTTACCGGTGCAACAGCAATGCCGGTTTTAAAATAATCGGCTCCCATGGTCATACACAAGGTGGACATATAACCCCCATAGCTCCATCCAAAGATACCGATTCGGGATTTATCAATGTAACTTAATGAACCCAAATATTTTGTGGCTTCAATTTGATCTAAGGTTTCGAATTTTCCCAATTGCTGATAAGTGCATTTTTTAAATTCTTCCGAACGATAGCCGGTTCCGCGATTATCCACAGAAACAATGATATAGCCTTTTTGTGCCAACATTTGATACCAGAAAAAGTCGGAGTTTTCCCAACGATTTAATACGGTTTGTGAACCCGGACCTCCATATACATAGATCAGCACAGGATACTTTTTTGTGGAATCGAACCCTTGGGGTTTCATTATCCAGGCATTTAGGTTTACGTTTTCTGAAGTTTTAAAGCTGAAGAATTCTTTTTTAGTAAATCCGTATTCTTTGACTTTTTCTGTAACTCCTTTGTTGTCAATCAATGATTTAATGACTTTCCCATTGCTTAAGTTCAGCAAATCGATTTGTTTAGGACGATTGGCATTGGAATAGGTGTGAATGCCATAATTAAAACTTCTGCTAAAAATCATGCTATGGGCACCGTTTTCGGTAAACAGTTTTTTCTTGTTACTTCCATCAAAGTTCACAACATAAGGATCCCTATTGATTGGCGACGATTCGGTAGAAAAGAAGTAGATTTTTTGTTTTTTTTCGTCGAAACCGCCTAAAGAGGTAATGTTCCAATCCCCTTGGGTGATTTGCTTGAGGAGTTTTCCGGTGATATCATATTGATAAAGATGGTTATAGCCGTTTTTCTCGGAGCAGATATAAAAGCTTTTCCCATCTTTGCCAAAATGCAAAAATTCATTTAAGTCAACATAACATTTGTTTTCCTCTGTAAAAAACACTTTAGAATTGCCGCTATTTGCATCAGCATATAACAGTTCCAACTTGTTTTGAAGTCGGTTCATACGATATACACAAAGGGTGTTGGCTTGTTCGGTCCACATCATTTTGGGTAGATATTGGTTGGTTTCGCTCCCAACATCCACCTTTTGTTTTTTATTGGCCTTTACATCATAAATATATACATCCACTAAGGAGTTTGCTTCACCGGCTTTAGGATATTTATAGCTAAATTGATCGGGATAGAGTTTGCCATATTTAGCCATGCTGTATTCCTTTACATCACTTTCGTCGAAGCGGTAATAAGCAATGTATTTACTGTCAGGAGACCATGAAAAAGCTTGTAATAGGTCGAATTCTTCTTCATATACCCAATCGGCTGAACCGTTGATGATGCTGTTGAGCTTTCCGTCTTGAGTAATGGGTGTGGAAATTTGAGTTTTCAGATCTTCCACGAAAATGTTATTGTCTTTGGTATAGGCTACTTTGGTTGCATCCGGCGAAAGTAGGGCATCCCTGCATTTTTCTCCTTTGGCTATGATCTGCAGTTTTTTGGTTTTAACATCCCAAACATAATATTTTGAATAACTTGAATACCGATACACCAATTGTTTTTCGTTAGAAATCAATAACTTACTTTCATCTTTACTGAAGGTAAAATTGTCTATTGCAATAGATTTATCACTTCCTTCCAACTTAAGATCCGACATTCTTACCACGGTTTCCAACATTTTTCCGGTAGCAAAATCGTTTTTATTCAACATGATGCCGTCTTCTAAGGTGAAATAATAATCACCTATTTCGGAAGGGGTTACGTCGGTAAGACTTTTAGAACTAAAGGTTCCGTTTTTCCAAATGTCTTCTAAGGTAATAAGATTATAGGCCTGTTGGGCCATGATAAGTGGCATACTGCACCAACAAATACAAATACAAAGGATGATTTTCTTTTTCATGTTCGGAATATTATTGAATTGCAATATTAGTCAATATTCAAAAATAAATAGAATAGTGAGAAGTAAAAAAGACGGAAGTTTGAAGACCGAAGAGGGAAAAAGCGGAAAGTGAAAAGTAAAAAAGTGGAAAGTAGGAAGTAAGGATTTGCTATAAACCAATAACAAATTAACATTCGGAAGTTTGAAGAAGAATTTCTCGCAGAATATCGCAGAGGGGAAGAATGATTTCGCAGAAAATAAACCGGGGATTTTTAGTACAATCTGCTCTTCCGCATTTGGGATAGGTGGGTTGAGGTTAATAAAGAAAGAGTGCAGAGACCAGTCCCGATGGGACGCGAAGTCTAGTAGGTCATCGAGCGAAGTCGAGATGACCTAATCGGGAAGATCTGTACTTCTCAATCCCGACCCGTCGAGACTCGAAGTCTAGCGGGTCATCGAGCGAAGTCGAGATGACCTGATCGGGAAAAACAGGACTTCCCTGTTTGCTATAGTTTGCATGGGCAAGTAAAGGCAAGTGGAGTCGAATCGGGAGCATTTTTAGCAGCAGGAATTTTATAATCCTAAAAAAGCTATCCTTCAGGACTTGTTTAATATGCGAAATGCAATCAGAGTGAAATTAAATAAGGCAATGAATATAAAATAATTTTGTAAATTTGTAAATCAAACCTGATTTGTATGAAAACCTCTATCAACTTAAGTGGTAAAAAAATAGAATTAATCCAATGGCTTTCTACATTAGAAGATTCGACGGTTATTAATAAGATCATTGCCATTAAAAATGAAGAAAAATTGGATTGGTGGAATTCCATTTCGGAAATTGAAAAACAGTCCATTGAACTTGGATTACTTGATGCTAAGGCTGGAAAATTAATTCCACACATTAAAGCTAAAGAGCTTTATGAAAAATGGTTATAAAATCCTTTGGACACCTTTTGCTATAAATGAATTAAGAAAAACAATCATTTATCTTGAAGAAAACTGGACAATAAAAGAAATAAGTAAACTTACGAATGAAATAGAAGATACTTTATTCCTTCTATCTCATAACCCTTTTTTGTTTCAAGCTTCCAGCATAAAGAAAAACATGAGAAGAGTTGTAATAGCTCGATATAATACTTTATACTACAGAATACAGGGTGATTCAGTTGAAATCATTTCTTTCTTTTCTAATCGACAAGGGCCACAAAAAAGGAAGATATAAGCCCGAATAATGCAAAGGTTCGTGTCTGCAATTGCTGGAGTTTGCATGCAGCATGCTGAGATCGGAAGAGCGTCGTGTAGGGAAAGAGTGTTCAGAGCCGTGT
>CAZJBB010000280.1:0-3482 GCA_964543995.1 uncultured Bacteroidales bacterium | reverse complement strand
CGGCTCTGAACACTCTTTCCCTACACGACGCTCTTCCGATCTAGTTCTTTTAAATAATGAATATCCACTCCACTTCCCCCTTTGGTAAACTCATAAATTCCATAGGGAGTAAAATATTTTTTATACGGCTCCCAAAGTGCAATTTTAGCTTGAGTGGTATCAAAAGAGAAGCCTTTTGGAAGCAAGCCCCCTTCATCTGATTCGATAGCAGCATAATGCTTTTCATTTTTTTCTTTGGCATATTTCACATACCCTCTCCCTCCCCTTTGAGCAATTTCTTCATCCATAAACATAACAAACCTAAGGGTTCGTTTGGGTTTGATGCCCATTTTGATAAAAATTCTAGCAATCTCCATGGTTTGAACACAACCTGCGCCATCATCATGAGCTCCTTCACCCAGCCACCAAGAATCGAGGTGACCACCAATGGTGATGATTTGGTCAGGATAAACACTTCCTTTAATTTCACCGATTACATTATGAGACTTGACATCCGGTGCCGACTCACACATGGTTCGGAAAAAGAATTTTAAATCGGGAATTTTCTTGTTTTCGGCACTTAAAATATCAGCATCTTTTGTACTTATGGCAATTGCCGGAATTTTAGGGATTTTTTCATCGTACCTCATGATGCCCGTATGCGGAAACTTATCGTTGCTCAACGTCATGGATCTAACAATAACCCCCACTGCACCATATTTGGCAGCTTCTTCCGCTCCTTTAAACCGCTGATCAACAGCCCCTCCATAAGATTCAAAAGTATTTAATAAGGTAGGATCCATGGGGCGGTTTAAAAAAACAATTCTTCCTTGAATACTTTTTGTTCCTAAAGTCTCCAATTCTTTGAAATTCTTAACTTCTATAACTTCGGCTTTAATCCCCTTCCATTCGGTACCAATAGAACCACCTAAAGCGCATACCTCCACGTCAATTTTACCTTGGGTTGGAGTATAGTACCATGCGGCTTCTTTATATTCGCCGGGCGACCACTTACGAACCATCACCGCTTGTTTATATACGGTGTCAAGCCCGAGGCTCTCCATCACCTTTTTCGACCATTCCACTGCCAAGGCGGCTTGTGGAGAACCGGCAATTCTTCCTCCAATATTTTTGCACAAATACGCTAGATTTTGATACATATCATTATTTGAAAGCACTTCTTTATAGATATTACTAACAAATAAAGAATCAGCATCTTGCGCATTTATTGTGATAGGCTTTAATAAAAACACCAAGCCTAATACGAAACTGAATATTTTACAATACAAGATCATCTTGAGAATCTATTTTTAATGTGAATTGATGAATGGATTTGGGAACTTCTAAGGCTCTTAAACCCCAATGACTGATAAACAATTGTTTACATTCATAGAGTGCATTTTCTTTAGCAGCCAACACATTTTTTTGAAAAAGCAATACAAAATCCTTCATATCTTGATAAATGTCGGCAATAAATTCAGATAAACTGACTTTTAATGCGGTTTCACTTCCACTGAAACAATCCTCTTTAAAGTAAAAAACATCCTTGCCATTTAACTTGGATTGCAAACTCTGCAATATGGATTCCCATTGCTCTTCTGTAACAAATCTTTCGGCATGAGAATTGTCTTCTACCACAATATCAGGCAATAAGGAACCTTTTAAATACAATAGAGGGCATATTTTATGATAATAATGAAGTATGTTTTCTTGCGTCTGCTTTTCGATAGATTCAGTAAATAGGCAAAATTCATGCGCTACTGTAATCATTTCTAAAACACTTTTCGATTTTACAATTTCTAAATTCATTTGATTGGATATTTTAACAACTTGGATATGAATCCACGAAAATAGAAAATTTCAGCCACATTTAAACCTATTTTGCACTCCATTTCATCATGGCCATTGCAGGTTTTCACTCTAAAGCGATAAAAAAATGAATCAAACAAAAAAAAATTTACTTTTGCCTAAACAATTTTTATATTCTAAATCTTAAGAAAATGGAAAATAACAATCAACAGAAAAAGAATGTAACTATTTTAGTAGCTGTGCTACTGTTAATTATCCCTATTGTGGTGGTATTTATTTTAGTTATGGGAAATGGCAAACCTAAAACAGATCCGGTTGAAGGCAATCAACAAAGCCAAGCAGCTCAAACTATATCACCGGAACAGCAATTGACTGAGGCATTAAAAGTAAGCAAAACAGACACTTCTGAAACTGCATTATTCAATTTAGGGAAGGCCTATATCGATAACAAAATGAATAAGGAAGCTATTGATGTGTATCTGAGAGTGATACAAATAAATCCAAACAACGTAATAGCCAATAATAACCTAGGGTTTGCTTATGGTTGTTTGAGTCAATGGGACAATGGCATCAAATACTGCCAAAAAGCATTGGACTTAGACCCAAGCTTTCAACTGGCTAAAAACAATTTAAATTGGATGAAAGACGAAAAGTCAAAAGCGTCTAAATAATCCTAACCCATTTTCACTTTGACAGACACCCTATTTAAAGCCAAGATTGCGGCTATCATACCGGCATACAACGAGGAGGATGCTATTGCGCATGTGGTGACAAATTTACTCAAGGAAGCAGCCTTGCAAAATTATCATCTGGATGTAATTGTTGTAAATGATTGTTCCACTGACAGTACCTCAAAAATTGCCAGCACCTTGCCGTGCATATTGATTGATTTACCGACCAATTTAGGCATTGGTGGAGCCGTTCAAACCGGTTTCAAGTATGCTTTCCAGAATCATTACGATTTCGCTATGCAAGTGGACGGAGATGGACAACATCCGGCATCAGAAATCTCAAAAATCATTCAACCGGCATTACTTGGAGAAGCCGATGTGATTATTGGATCTCGTTTTTTGGAAAAAAGCGGATTTCAATCAACTTTTTTACGTCGCATCGGAATCAATTATTTTACTTTTCTAATTAAAGTCTTTTGCAGAATCAAAGTATCGGATTGTACCTCTGGCTTCCGAATCATCAATAAAAAAACCTTGGCATTGGTAAGTGATTATTATCCCGACGAATACCCTGAACCCGAATCTGTAATCTATTATCATTTCAGCAATTTAACTATTAAAGAAGTCCAAGTTGAAATGAGTCATCGATTGGGTGGAGCATCTTCAATTCGGGCTTTGAATACAATATATTATATGGTTAAAGTGAATATGGCCATTTTGTTTACCTTTATCCGACTTTTTAAAATGAAAGCAAAATGAATGTAGTACCTTTTCGAATTCAAATCATTACCATAATAGTAACGCTATTGTTTTTGGGTTACATTGGCCGACTGGTTATAAAAGGAAAACTCAGGGAGGAATATTCATTTTTCTGGATTGTACTTACCATCATCTTGGCTGTTTTTTCCATTTGGCGCGATGGATTGGATATTATTGCCAAATCCCTTGGAGTGTATATGGCTCCAAATTTGGTGTTTACAGATCGGAAGAGCACACGTCTGAACTCCAGTCACCTGAAGCTAT
>CAZJBB010000279.1:0-3534 GCA_964543995.1 uncultured Bacteroidales bacterium | reverse complement strand
CTTTTGGAGTGGTTAATCCCCATGGGTTTTCAAAATCTTTGCTTAGAAGAATCATTCCTCCTCTAGGACCTCTTAAGGTTTTATGAGTAGTAGCGGTTATGATATGGCAATGAGGAACAGGGTTATTGAGTAACCCCTTGGCAATTAAACCAGCTGGGTGCGCAATGTCTGCCATTAAGATAGCTCTAATTGCATCTGCAATTTGTCGCATGAGTTTGAAATCCCAATCTCTAGAATATGCGGAAGCACCGGCAATCTTTAATTTAGGACGATGTTGCAAAGCAACTTCTTGCATTTTACCATAATTAATTAAGCCTGTTTCTTCGTCTACTCCGTAATCAATTACTTTATATAAGATACCAGAAGAATTTACTGCAGAACCGTGAGATAAATGGCCTCCATGAGAAAGATTCAAACCCATAAAGGTATCGCCCGGTTTTAAACAAGCCAGTAAGACCGCCATGTTTGCTTGTGCACCTGAATGCGGTTGTACATTGGCATATTCTGCACCAAAAAGAGCTTTGGCTCGGTCAATGGCTATTTGTTCCGTTTGGTCAACAATTTGGCATCCGCCATAATACCGTTTTCCCGGATAACCTTCAGCATATTTATTCGTAAGCACAGAGCCCATGGCCTGCATAACTTGTTCACTAACAAAGTTTTCTGATGCAATAAGTTCAATTCCATGGAGTTGGCGAAAGTATTCTTGCTGGATGAGGTCGAAAATTTGGGAATCTTTTTTCATGAGTTATAAAGTTTTTATAGGGATATTGACTAAAATGACAATTGATATTTTTTGATTTATCTTTGCAAAGTTTTGTACGCCAAAAGTATAAATTTTTCTTACAATATAAAATATTCCCTTTTATGATTCAATATGAAAGAACCGTCCTGAGCAACGGTTTAAAAGTGATTTCTCATTACGATCCCGGCACGCCTTTAGCTGCCATTAATATTTTATATAATGTAGGTTCCAAAGATGAACACCCCGACAGAACAGGCTTTGCTCATTTATTTGAGCATTTAATGTTTGAGGGTTCCGAAAATGCACCTTCATACGATGCGGTAGTACAGGAAATGTCGGGCGAAAATAATGCCTTTACCAATACAGACATCACCAATTATTATTTAACCATTCCTGCCCAGCATATTGAAAAAGCTTTTTGGCTCGAATCGGATCGAATGCAAGGCTTAACGATTTCGGAAGAAAAACTAAGCTTACAAAAGCATGTGGTAATTGAAGAATTTAAACAACGCTATTTAAATCAACCTTACGGCGATTTATGGTTGTTGATGAGACCTTTGGTATATAAAAAACACCCTTATCAATGGCCCACCATTGGAAAGGAAATCAGTCATATTGAAAATGCTTCATTAGAAGATGTTAGAAGCTTTTATCAACAATTTTACGCTCCGGATAATGCTATTTTGGTGGTTTCGGGAAATGTGACTTCCGATAAGGTTTTTAGCTTGGCTGAAAAATGGTTTGGGAGTATAGACAAAAGAGGAAATTACCTGCGAAAGTTGCCCAAAGAACCCATCCAAAAAATTCAACGGACCTTGATGGTTGAGCGTAATGTACCGCATCCCATTCTGATGAAATCATATCATATTTGTCGGCACTTTCACCCGGATTTCTATGCAGTGGATATGATATCCGATATTTTGTCGTTGGACGATTCTTCTCGTTTTCAGCAAGAATTGGTAGATAAAAGGAGGCTTTTTACGGAAGTTTCGGCATTAATTAGTGGAGAAGTGGAAGAAGGAACATTTTATGTGTATGGTTTGATGGCAGAAAAAGTGGGATTTAAGAAAGCATTGGCTGCCATTCAGGAACAAATTGACAAAATCCAGCAAAAACCAATTTCTGCAAAAGAACTTCAAAAGGTGAAGAGCAAAATTATGACTCATATTGCCAAATCCAAACTGAGTGTGCTGAATAAAGCCATGAAGCTGGCATTCAATGAAATGCTTGGAGATGTTTCGCTTCTCAATCGGGAATGGGAATTGTATAATGCGGTTCAAGTTCAAGATATTCAATTGATTGCCCAAAAATATTTGAACGAAGAGAATTCTTGTGTATTGGAATATAGGGCGATTTGAAATAATAGATCGAAATTTGGTTTATAATCATCTTAAGTTCTGAAATATATTTCAAGGCACAGCTAAATGTATGCTTAAATGAGGTCAGATTTTGAGTAAACATTAAAAAATGCAATATTTAATGTTAGGTCGAATATAATTTGTGTTTTAGATGTCAAGTTGACATCTAACTTTAGTTCGGCGGTTGTTCCAATCTCTGTCGGTCCTTTTTATAGGTTTTACCTATTTTAAAAAGCCATTCAAAGACCTTAACTAATCAATGGATAGCTATACACTTTTTCTGGTGCTAGATAAAATGAATTATTGGTTTTTTGAGTTTTCTAAAGCAAGTAAGCAGTCCTCAATAGCTTTTATAAACCCCTTAGCCGGTTTGTACAATTCCTCAACTGTTTCTTTGTCATACTCAATAAAATCATCATAATCACCGGTTTGTCTTCTGTCAAAAAGATCTGTAAAGTACTTTGCGTTTTCTTTTGAAATTAAACCTGTTTTAACTAAATGCAATCCAAACATCTGTCTAAGTCCATCATGTCTTTTAGCCGGAAGTCCCTTTTTTATCATTAATGCATTTACTCCATAAAAGCATGCATAGTATATTCGGTTTACTGATGTATTGTAAAACCCAAGATTTATTAAAGATTCCACTTCCGAAAGCGTTTCTTTAGCTCTATTGATGCGATATTTTATAAGGTCATTTAAATCTTCAGAATTCATAATACAATCCCTTCTTTGGAGACATTTTCAAAAAAAGGGCTTAATTTATGTTTGTGTTCCCAGGCATTCTTGCTTAAAACCAACGGACTAATAATTTGACCTGTTTCAAACTCCAAGTCATACAACGGATATTTTATTTGCTTTTCGTCAGAATAAGAGATGTATTGCTTATCTAACAAAATTAGAATATCCAAATCAGAATTTTTTCTCTGGTCCCCTCTTGCAAATGATCCATATAAAATAACTTGAGCTTTAGGGTCAACTTTATTGACCAATTCCTTTATTGAGAGTAATATAGCGTTATTTGTTTTCATGTATTCATTGCAAATTTACAACAAATATATCTACTAAAGTATTTTGAGTTAGTTTTTTATCTCGCAATTCAACACTTCAACAAACCGTTTTTGCTCGGCACGTTTCTCTCCCAAACACATTATAATTTTGTGTGAAATTATTTTCCCCCTTTTGTCGGAAATTAACCAACAGAATGTATTTTTGACAAAATTTTAAATCACATATTTATGGGAAAAAGAACTATTGTAACTATGCCCGGCGACGGAATTGGAAAGCCGGTGTTGGATCAAACCATTCGCGTGCTGCAAGCCGCCGGATTTGAAGCTGATTATGTTCATGCTGATATCGGTTGGGAATTTTGGTGCAAAGAAGGGAACAGATCGGAAGAGCGTCGTGTAGGGAAAGAGTGTTCAGAGCCGTGTA
>CAZJBB010000278.1:0-3542 GCA_964543995.1 uncultured Bacteroidales bacterium | reverse complement strand
CCCATGTCCGTGGACATGAGCTGTTGGAGGGTTTTGAACTGCCCCGAAGCACTTTGCAATCTTGTAGCAGATTTGTCTTGCGAGGGTAGACAGGAAGATTACTACATCACGAACGGAGAAATCACCGATAAACCTCTCTTTCGAGAAAGCAACCGTGAAACATTTATAAACACCTGATCCAAGCAATTTAATAATGTGCTTTATACTTCGAGATGACACAAATCTGCAATTCTATGAAAACATCACTTCTCCATCGTTCGTTCACAGCATTACTTCTCACGTTTGCTGTAAACATAACTGCTCAAGACCACCCTGCCACCAAGCTTAGTGCAGATGGGGGCCGAACTGAACTAAAAAAGGCTGCCGCGACTCCGGAAGTTCAAGAGGAACTCGAGTCGCCAGATGGGGTGGCACTTGAACTGCTGCCAGTGGGTGGATGGCGACTTTACGGGCGCGGCAGCGGCACCTACGACTTCAATGAAGCGGATGAAATTCGCGGAGCCACGCAGGATGCGACCCTAAGAGCAAAGGCCGCGATTGCCAAGTTTCTCAAGGAGAGGGTCCAGACCACGGAAGTGATGAATAATATTTCCACCAAACTAAAGAAGCTTTCGGCTAACACTACTGAGGGCCAGCAGGCAGAGATTTCTAAATCCGATGTGCAGACACGGGTTGAGCAAGTGGTAACCCACGCAGATGAGGTTGTGCGCGGATTGGTGGTCCTTGAATCGAACAAGAAGCCTATTGGGAACGGCGGAACCATTACCGTCACTGTTGGGGTCAGCTCGAAGACTCAAGCCGTCAGCGATGTGATTAGATCTGGGATACCCATTTCTGGATCTGGTGGAAGACCTGATACAGTGAGCGCGGGCACATCCACCAATGACAACTTACCCGAAAGGAAGAAGAACAAGACGCATTTTTGATTCCCGGAATCGCCGAAAGAAGAACAAGAATGAAGAAGCTTCGTCTCGTGATTGCTTTATTGGCATTATCACTAATACCCTTAACGCACTTAAATGGTGTTTGGCTTTCAGACGTGGAGGAGGTGCAAGCTGTTGGTGAGGGCACGACCGAAGACGAGGCACTCAAGCAGGCGATACGCAATGCGGTTAGGCAGGTTGTCGCCACTTTTGTTACTGCCGAGGGCGTTACGAAGAATGACCAAGTCATAAAGGACGAGGTGCTAACGGTAAGCAGAGGTTTCGTTGAGCAGGTGCTGAGTCGAAGAGGAGCCGTTTTGAGCAATGGCAGCCATCAAGTTGAGATTAGGTGCATCGTCAGAAGAGGACGTGTCTACGATGCGTTACGGAAGTCGAATGTGCAGCCAAACGATTTCGACGGAGCATCGATCCACGCGACTACGGTATCAGAAAGGGTCTTTCAACAAGATGCCAATCAGCTGTTCTCAATGGCCGTTAGAGAGTTCTTGAAAGAGTACCCGCATATTTACAAGTATGAGTACCAAAGTCACCAGGTTCTTCGCCCGGGCAAGGACAATACGACCATACGTGTTACCTATCGGTTTACGTTGCAGGAAGATCGATATTTTAATGAAATGCTGCCGGACCTTTGCGGAGTTTTGAAGCAGGTAGCCCAAGATAACCTAACTACAACTAATGCTCGACTAAGAAATGTGAGGCTCACTCCTTTGCGTTCGGAAGCACCCCTCGATGAGCAGTCGCAAAGTGATGTTAAGAAGGTGCGTGAATGGTATGCTAAAGGTTGGGAGGTGGTTACTGTGCAGCAGCGAACCAACCTCATTAAGTATGCCTTAGAGAAAGGCATTTTGAATGGGTGCGATCTACGGGCAATTTATGATGGAGAATCATGGAGGAGTTGTATTCTTCGCATGAGTTCGGCCTTTATAGTGTTCCAGGACAGGAGTGGAGCGGCAAAGTATGTTCACCCCATCTCCAAAGGAATTAGATTTCAAGGAGACCGGGTGATTTCTGATCCGACTACATTCACTTTCAACGATACCGGTGAAGCTGAAGTAGTCATTCCAACAAATCTCTTGCCAGAAATCTCTAAGGTAATCATGTGCTGGGGGTTGCTGGCGACTGACTATGCACATTTTGATTCCAATCTCTCGGGCTTTTTCGATGGTAGTTCCAAAAAGCCATTCTGTTACAGAGGATATTTTCTTTGGGGTCATGACTTGAAATTGCAGGAAGGGCTTTCTGATGAGATGCAGGCAGCCGCCAAGCGCAACGTACCGATCTACTACTTGGGCAAATCCGTGGAATAGGGCAGTGAGAGCATATCTATACAGACCAGACGATTACGTTTCGGTTCGGTGGTCACGACCAGAATTTGCAGCATGACTGTTTGGAAGAATTCTCAATCGGGCACTCCTAGCAAGTACAGTCCCGGTGTCACAATACAGGTTGTTGCTTTCGGGGTGGACCATGCAGAACGGCAGAAGCCGTGGATTTGGCAGAGACTTGTCGATCTTCGCAGATTCCCGAAAATAGGGCTTGTCGGCGGATATGAATTCTGATATATGCCCTTTTGCTCTATTCAGAATAGGTAAATAATTAGCTTTTGCCACACAAATCTAGGTAAAAGCATTTCAACGAAGGAATGAAAGTATGTACAAGAATGTTTCGGCTCTTACACTCATGGGAATTCTGATTGCTGCCCCAATCCCACCATGGGGACAGGCACAAACCCAGCCAACCGCTGGTGGAAACGATGGGGGACGTAAAGACCTAAAAGCGGCCGGTGCTAGCCAGGAAGTTCAGCAAGAACTCGAATCCCCTGATGGCGTGGCGCTGCAGTTAATGCCAGGCGGCGGTTTTCGGATTTACGGTCTCGGGAGCGCCACGTACGATTTTAACGAAGCCGATGAGATTCGCGGAGCGACGCAGGATGCAACTCTTCGAGCAAAAGCAGCCATTGCTAAATTTCTCAGAGAGCGCATTCTAAGCACCGAGGTTATGAACAACACCTCGACCAAGATGAAAAAGCTAACCGCTGCAAGTGGAGATGCCGCAAAGGCGGAAATTACAAAGGAAGCCGTTCAAACAAGGGTTGAGGAGATTTCGTCGCATGCTGACGAGGTGATGAGTGGAATGGTCGTCATTGCCAGCGCCAAGAAACCGATCGGCAATGGCGGTGAAATACAGGTGACCATGGGCTGGAGTTCGAAGACTCGTGGTGTCGCCGAGGTCATTCGTGAGGGAAGGCCACTCCCCGATTCAGCTGGATCTGCCAGTGGGGGCAAAGGCGGTACCAATGCAGTAGGGACGTTCATTGAGGAAAACCTTCCACAAAAGAAACAGAACAAGACGGATTTCTAGCAACCTGGTCATTTAATAGCTGTGGGCCACAGTTGCAAACATTTCTATTCTGCTTTTGCCTGGTTTGCATTGATTGCAAGCCCCTTAATACTCCATGCTGCGGACAAAACTGATTTCCAATGCCTTGAGGAGTTCGAATCGGTAGTTCTGACGAACCAAACGCTCACACTCTCTGGCGTTAGCATTACGACGCTCACAAACGGAAAGACTTATCTACTTTCCCTTGTGACGGTTGTA
>CAZJBB010000277.1:3389-3567 GCA_964543995.1 uncultured Bacteroidales bacterium | reverse complement strand
CTCACCGAATTGCGTCCGGAAGTACTGGAAATGTTAGGTTTCATTGATGCTGTAAAATCATATATTAAAGATTTTGAAATCAGGTTCCCCATGAAATGTAAAGTAGATATTGGAATTCAAAAACTAGAAGTAAGCCAACAATTTTCAGTTGCATTATATAGAATTTTCCAAGAAACCA
>CAZJBB010000277.1:0-3379 GCA_964543995.1 uncultured Bacteroidales bacterium | reverse complement strand
AGGCATTCGGTAGGATAGCGGTACAAGAATCAATACTGACTATGATTACTGTATGTATTACTACGGTTTTAATAAATAGATTTAATGCTGTATAAATAGGTAGAAGTAAGCCAACAATTTTCAGTTGCATTATATAGAATTTTCCAAGAAACCATTACCAATATCATAAAATATGCACAAGCTTCAGAAATACAAATTCATATCAATGTAAAAAACGGAAAGTTTTATATGGAAATTTCCGATAACGGTGTTGGATTCGACCCCAAACTTAAAGTAAAAGAAAGCTCTTTCGGACTCATTGGCATGAAAGAACGTTCCTATCTACTAGGGGGAGAACTCACCATTACTAGCAAATTGGGAAAAGGTACCAAAGTAAAAATCGAAATACCATATTCTCTATAATTATATCGTAAAAATAATATACATTTGTAAAAAAAAATCTATGATTAAGATATTTATTGTTGATGACCATGAGCTCGTCCGCGAAGGGCTGAAAAAAATCTTCAGGGAAGAAGATGATTTTCAGGTTATTGATGAAGCCTCAAGCGGAAATGAAGCAGTTGAGAAAATTAAAAATTTCGATTGTGATGTCATGTTGCTCGATTTGAGTATGCCGGGCAAAAGCGGATTGGAATTAATTAGTGAACTTATTACGATTAAACCCAATTTGCCTATCCTGATTTTAAGTATTCACCCCGAAGACCAGTTTGCTGTTCGTTGCTTAAAAGCCGGAGCTTCCGGTTTTGTTTCCAAAGATGTGGCGATGGAAGATTTGGTTTTAGCTATCCGAAAGGTACACCAAAAAGGGAGGTATATCAGTAATCGTTTAGCTGAACACTTGGCATTTAACATTAAGCGAGACGAAGAAACACCCCCTCACGAAAAGCTGTCTAACAGAGAGCATCAAATTATGTGTATGTTAGCCTCCGGGAAAAAAGTAAAAGACATAGCCAATGAATTGTCTCTAAGCATAAGTTCTATTTTTACTTTTAGAACCCGTATTTTCGAAAAATTAGATGTTAAAAGCAATGTGGATTTAACGCACTATGCAATAAATCACAAACTTATAGACTAAGATTCCATTTTTTTTATATGAAGCCGCCTTTTTTGGCGGCTTTTTTTGTATCCCTCATATTATATATCAAAAAAAAGGCTACCCTATTTCAAGGTAGCCTTTATAATTTATTGGTTTTGATTTACTTGATCAAAACTTTAGTAGCAGTAACTTCTGAATCATTGGTCACTTTCACCAAATAGTTCCCAGGAGTTAAATCACCTAAGGTAAAGGTATTGCTAGTTGAATTTTGGAGTTTCGATTGGAATAAGATTCTTCCTACCATATCAAATACTTCAATCTTACCTTGGGCATTTTGTGAAGTTGTAATGTTTATGGTTCTGTCGAAGCTATATACCAAGGTACTTGAAGTATTCACAGGATTAATAAGCTGAGGCTTCTTACTGAAATGTACTTTAAACCTAGCAGGATCATCACCGTTGGTTCCATTGAAAGAATATACCGGATTTTCACGAATGTTGGTCATGCTGTGTAACTTCACATCTTCAAGGTAAATATAAGTATCCGCATCAAAACTTCCTGTTTCTACACAAGAGAGTTTATAAGTTCCGCCTTCATTTACTTTAAAGTTTACAGGAACCACCAAATGATCTTCAACTTGTGGTAAGGTATTGATTGCAAAATTTTCATTTTCAGCGCTTGTGTATAGCTGAGCAGAAGCATCTTGAGACATCAATTTAAAAGCATCAAATTGTGCGTCAAAAGATTTTGTAGCTTCAGTATTGAAACGAATCACTGTCTCATCAGAAAAATCACCTCCATTGTCCGCAGTAATTTTCAATACATTCGGCAAAGCTGCCTTACTATTCAAATAGTATAATGACTTGTTGAAATGAATTCTAGCAAGGTTGTTCACCTTTAAAGTTCCATTGACTACCGTTGAATCAACACGTACCAAGAATCCTTGCGATTGCTTAATAATATTCGATCCACCATTTATTCCAATGCCGTCATTGTAAACTGAATAGGTTTTTTGAATCTGATTCCAAGTATATATTGCTTGATAAATATTCGTTTTTACCCAACCGTCCGGTGAATCCCAGTCAATTGCAGATGGATAAGGATTTCCTAATAAATTCCATCCATTCCACCCGTTTGGCGAAACAAACGTTCTTGAAATATTATTATCGTTTCCAATTAGTCCAGAATTCACGGTACCAATAAATACCTTGGTATCGGTGACAACATTTGGTTTATAAACGGCATACCCACGCATTTTATCCATGTAATTATTGATATACATGTTTTTAAAGGTATTGGTTGGCTCGTCTAAATAATACATGTAATACATATAATATACATTGGTGAGTGTTGAAGTTGTTGGGTAAGAGATATAATTATACCTTACTCCACCATTTCTCACTTGAGTGATATATTGTTCAACTTTGTGCGTTCCTGTTCCGGTGACACTTCCGTATGTAATTAATGAACCGGTACCATTCGTATCAGACCTAATCACCAAACCTGAATCAGCATTATTCACAAAGTTGCTATTGATAGTCAAATCACCAATGTTCGCAATGGTAAGTTTTCCAAAAGCATTAATGGTTAATCCGTTTATGGTAATATCCGTTGAAATGGTGGGTGAATGAGGCACAGTTAAGGCACTTGGAACAATTACGTTGTCGGTAACAGTTGGAATGGTATTACATTGCCAATTTGAAGCTGTATTCCAATCGATACTGGTAGCTCCGGTCCAAACGATACCTGAAACATAATGCATAATAAGGTTATCGGAAGTCACTTGTTGTGCACTTGCACAAGCAGCATTAGAAGTTAAACGGCAGGTGACAATATCATTATCAAAAGGTACATAATTATAAGCAGTACTATTTGTTCCAACAATTACTCCATTTACTTTCCATTGATATACTGGACTTGATCCGCCATTAACAGGAGATGCAGTAAAGTAAACCATGGAACCCGGACAAATTGGGTTTTGAGAGGGCGATACAGATATACTCACTGTATTTGTGCTGTTTAATGTTACCGCTATTGCTAACCTTGAGCTGCTTTCGCAGCCATTCACCACTTGACTCGCATAATATGTGGTGCCATTGGTTAATGCTGTAGATGAAGCTAAGGAGTTTCCTCCGGTTGCGGCATCGTACCAAGAAATTTCAGTTCCCGTAACACTTAAGTCAGAAAGCAAACTTGATGCACATAAGGTTTGATTTGAACTTCCGGTGGGTGCGGATGGGGCACTTAAACTTACCGTAATATCCAAACGACTGGAGCTTTCGCATCCACTGATGGTTTGACTTGCATAATAATGATTTCCATTTACCAATGCAGTTGAAGTTG
>CAZJBB010000276.1:0-3583 GCA_964543995.1 uncultured Bacteroidales bacterium | reverse complement strand
GTGCTCTTCCGATCTCTCCAACGGGCTGACGTTCATCGTGGGCAATGGCATGAAGAACGCCAACTTCCGGCTGTTGGGCGGAACGCACTCGTTCGCCGACGGGTACTGTATCCGCAGCAACGCCGTCCTATCCGGGAAAGGGACGATCACAGGGAAGGGCCTCGTTGACGGTACCATGCTGTTCAACACCGGAACGTCGGTAGTCGATGGACCGCTCGTCAACAACGGGCGCATCGAGGTGGCCAATGGCGCAACTGTGGTATTCAACCGCCCCGTGGTCAACAACGGGAGCATCGTCTGGACAAACAGCATCGTAACGTTCAAGGAAGGCGTCACCGGTTCGGGCTCGCTTGTGCACGGCCGGTTGCCAATGGAATGATGAACATGCATCAGACTGCCGCGGTGGTTGCGGCAATCGTCGCAATCCCGGCGTGCACATTCGCTGCCCCAAGGATCGCGTGCGACTCGCCGACAGTCGACTTCGGCGTGTCCGCCAACACAGGATCGGTCGAACACGCATTCGTGATCTGGAACAAAGGCGACTCGCCTCTTGAAATCAACCGGATTGTGAGTTGCTGTGGCGCAACAACAACAGTTGACGCCAAGACCATCAACCCCGGCACAAACACAACCGTTCACGTCCGGCTCTCCCTGCATGGGCGCCAGACCAACGTCAGGAAGGCGGTCTACCTTGGTTCCAACGATCCCCAGGACTCGTACTACCGGTTGAACCTGATAGGCGTAGCGACAGCGACGGTCGCGAATGCGAGTTCGAGGTGACGATGTCTTGCTGGTTACTAAGAGGAGGCGTTTTGACGGCCGTTCACGGGTCTTCGGCGGGCCTGGCGGCGGACCGCCGTCCTCCGGGCAGTGCTTCCCGGGCCGCTCGGCCGGGTGGCAACGCACATGAAGGCTTGAAACTGGAGGATGCTGACCTCGGTATAGATGGCGGTCGTTTCCAGCTTTTCATGTCCAAACAACTGCTGGATGTAGCGGATGTCCGCGCCGCCTTCGAGCATGTGCGTGGCGCACGTGTGCCGGATCAGGTGCGCCCCGGCGCGGCGGTCGACGCGTGCCTTCTCGATGTAGTCAGTGACCTTGCGGCCTAGGACCTCGGCATTGAACCGCGTGCCGTAACCGCTGACGAAGAGCGCCCGCTCGTGGGCCCGCCTTCCGCCAACGAGCGGAGGCAGACGTTGGGCAACGCGTTCGAGTAGAACAATGACTGCGGAGGGTGGACGTCGGAATCACGTTGACACTGTGTCAGCGCCAGATCCCATGAGTCGCCATGGCCCGATGAGTCGCCGTGGGCCTGACCTGGCTTTACTGGCCTCCCGAATATTGCACAAGCCGCATGAGCAGTATGGCACCGAAGAACCATGTTATCAGTCCCACGTCAAGGAATGTCCCAACCTTGCATAATTCTTCTGCCATCCACCATCTCTTCATCCCCGTTTCTGGTTGAATGCGCCGAGGCATTGACGCTGTACTGTTGCTGTCGTTTCTTCCTGAAACCCACTGCAAAGACCTGAGAACACAGTTTCCGGCCACATTCATCAGACAAAGCATGCCTATCGCGGCAACTTCCATTCTTGCGTTCTCGGACCAAACAGAGGCGTTCCTCCCGATAATGTTTGCCATTGCCACCCACATCCCCGGCAGGACGCCAAGCCCCACGTATGCAAGATCATGGATGCCATCGAGAGCAATGTAACCCGTTGTCCTTTTCGCCAACCGTGTCAACAAGGTTACATAGACTCCGAATATGACTGCCAAACAGACAACGACTGGCCTTTCGCACGCAAGTGTCGATAGACCTTTGTAGAATTCCGAATAGCCAAGTGTTTCGACGATTGCTACGCCGAACATAAGTCTCCACATTAGAACAAACCATCTCATTTGGGGTAGACGATCATCTTTCCGCCATTCCAATGATCTGTGGATGGTGTAAGCGCCTTAAGTATCTCAGGCGATGCGCGCAAATCACCGCCGGGTGCGACGAGTTTCAGCCAGGCATCTTTCGCTTTAGCCCCGCGACACGCGAAAATTATTACCTCTGATAGACTGTGGGCCGGAGCAGTCAGAAAGTAGCCAGCTGCATAGTCTTTAGTCGCCATCCACGGTCCAGTTGGATCCCTTATGGAGATCTTGCCCATGTCTGCCCCCGACTCAATTCCTTGGCCAAGATGCGCCCAAATGGCAATTCGACGGGGGCCCAACGCTGATTGTATCGCACCAACCTCGTCACCACCGGCCCCGCTTCCGTCCGGAGAATGGTTAAGAATGTTATAGCCTTTTCCACTGTATGTCGATGCTATGCTGGCGGCTTCCGCAACCATCCAGTCATAGACCGACCCCGACAAATCTCCATAACTAATAGTCACAGTATTGGGGGTGGAATACCGGCAGCCCTTCTTTGGTACTTCCGATAGATCGATGAAGGCAAGAGGTTCATGAGTCGTTGGATCCTGTCCATTCTTTCCAACCCATTTGTCTCGTTGACTCTCGTCTAGTTTGGCAATGAGTGCCAAGCCATGCCAATCATCTGAATCGCTATCGGACCAAGTTGGTGCCCATGGATAGTTCCAGCGGTCGATGTGCCATACCAATCCTAACGGGTCGACCTGCTGAACAGGTTGATTGCCTACGAAATCATAGAGGTTGTTTCCCCCTTCTTCCTCAATTGGATCACGGGAAAGCCACCTCTCCCCGTTGTAGTACCTGGACCCCCAATAACCCAACCCCGTCTCGTCATCCCAAACCTTTGTTGAAAGTATTGCCCTGCGAATGGGGCCCCCTTTAGGGGTTTTCGCTGACAGGCGGGGTAGCCGGGACATGCGGGGGTGGCGGGCGACCCTTGGCCGGTTAGCCGTAGGCCCCGCGCTGGCCATCCGCCGACGATTGCTAAGAGTCCCCAGACGAGAGAGGGCATGGGCAACAAGCATCATCCATCTTCCCTTCCTTCCGCCATCACTACTCGTAATCCGAACCCACGCCCATCCCCGATCCCAACCACAGCACACCCGGAAGCACGCGCTGAGACTCGGCGGATCGTTACAGACGTGGCAGTGGTCTGTCGACGCGCTGCCTGCAAGGCGCTCTTCGCCGCCCAATCGCGACTCAAGATCCCTTCCTCGCAGCACCGGAGTTGCCCTCCAAGCCGCCCGACTTCAGCCGAAGAACAGGCGAGTTGGCCCTGCCGAAACTCGCTGGACCGCTACACCGTTGGGCAAGGCGTCGGACAAAGACAATGACCACGGTGGGCCGACCGTCGGGATCACATTGTCAATTTGTCAGCGCCTGACCCCATGGGCCCGCTAACTGATCGCCTATGTTGGAGTCCTGTGTTTCGTTCGTCACTTCTTGCGACC
Source organism: uncultured Bacteroidales bacterium (assembly GCA_964543995.1). Classification (GTDB taxonomy): domain Bacteria; phylum Bacteroidota; class Bacteroidia; order Bacteroidales; family CAIXTV01; genus CAIXTV01. The sequence continues at coordinate 212 of CAZJBB010000276.1, read as the reverse complement.
TGACCCAACTTCCCTTGGTCGCTTTGCGGAGGGTGAAGACAGCGCCGCGCCCCTGGTCTGGACCGTGTTACATGTCGAGGATTCCCCTTCGTTCGTTCTCCCCGAGCACGGCGATCCTTCATGGCTGGTGGCTTCCGGTGGCAGACCATAGACAAGATCACCGGTCAGTGACGTTGATACGACGCTCATGCCAGAGTTAGCGCGCTGTCTGG
>CAZJBB010000275.1:0-3619 GCA_964543995.1 uncultured Bacteroidales bacterium | reverse complement strand
AATATAATCATTCAAGCAGTTGATATATTGCTATTTATAAATTCAAAGGAAAATATGTGACGAAGTCAGGAAAAAAGGTCGCCATTGCTGACGACCTTTTTCTGTTATATAGGATTCTTAAAACTCTACTTTAAATTCAACTCGTCTGTTTTGAGTTCTGCCTTTTGCGGTTTTATTGTCATCAACCGGCTGGGTATCTCCCCATCCTTTTGCAGTCAGACGTTTTGCATTGATGCCTTTGCCAATAAAATACGCTTTTACTGCATCGGCTCTTTCTTGAGATAGTACCATGTTTTTGTCTGATTTACCCACATTATCGGTATGTCCGTTGATCGATAAGTTGTACTGTGGATTGTTGTTCAAAATGCTTACGATATTATCTAAGATTTTAAAGGAAACCGGTTTGATCACCGATTTTCCGGTTTCAAATTGAATGCCTTGCAATGCTTGGTTGAACACTTTCTTTTCTTCAACTTTCACTTCCGGACATCCTTTGTTTTCTTTGGTTCCTTTTACTGTTGGGCATTTGTCTAAATAATCAGGAATGCCGTCACCATCGGTATCCAATGGGCAACCGTTAATGTCAACAGCAACACCTGCCGGGGTATCAGGACATTTATCCAAATAATCAGGAACGCCATCACCATCGGTATCAATAGGACAACCATTGGCATCTACTTTTACACCTTTAGCAGTGTTTGGGCATTTATCCAAATAGTCAGCCACACCATCACCATCAGAATCCAATGGACAACCATTGGCATCCACCTTAACGTCTTTTGGAGTGCCGGGGCATTTGTCTAAATAATCAGGGACACCGTCACCATCAGTATCAAGAGGACAACCATGAACATCTACTTTTACTCCTTTTGGAGTATTAGGACATTTATCTAAATTATCAGGAACGCCATCACCATCAGAATCTTTAACTTTTTCTTTTCCCATATTAAATGAAATGCCTAAGGTGTGGGTTAAGAACATATCGTTATACTGGGATTTATCATTGTCAATATTGTCATGATCATTGTAAATCAATGCTTCCTGAAGATAAATATTGACCACAGGGGACAATTTATAAGTGATTCCAAGACCTACTTGAGGAATTTGCATGGTTTCCAATGCCATTTTCATAGTGTATTTTTTTGCAAAACGCATATAACCAATGCCTCCAATAGCATAAGGACTTAATTTTGCACTTTCATCTTTTATGAATTTGTATTTCACAAGTGCGGTAAGCGACCAAAATTGCGCATGGAAACTTTCGCTGCTGTTTTTAGTAAAACCGGTTTGCCCAAATGAAGCTTGTAAGCTAAAATCCCATCTTTCGGATAGCCAAGTTGAAAAGGATAGCCCTTTAAAGCCATACAAGGTGCCAAAATTAAATAATCCAGAGCCTAAGTCTCCTGAATATTGAATTGCCCCTCCATAAACGCCAAAATTTATTTTTCTGTCGGCAGTTTGCCCTTTAATAGTAAAGGAAATCAAAGTGATTACTACCAATGTGAGTAAAAGTTTTTTCATAAGTATGAATGTATTTGTTTCTATTTCTTAGTTAGACTTTTAAAAAGAATTGCAATATTAAGCATAATATCAGGTATTTTAAGGCTTTTTGCGATTTTTTATTTTTATGCATTTCTAATTAATTATGGTATGTTATTGATTATTATTCGTTTGCGTGAAATTGGGTTAACCCCGACATGGTAAATGTTTTGAAGAATTTCGAGAATTACATTTGCTTCGTTGTTTCCACATGATTTTATTCAGATTATAAACACTTCAATTGATATTATTGAATACTTGCTTGCTTTAGGTCTATTGTATGTCTCTTAACCGGAATTTGGGTTTAAGTTATTAGGTGAGGATGATGAATCGAAAATTGATGATAATTTGTAACTCAAGACAAGTATAAGCTAATAATCTTTCATTTCGGGATTTAATATATTCGATAACATTTAGCATGCGGTTTTGTTTACTTTCGTTTTAAATTATTACTACATTTTATTCTGCTTGGTTTATAAAAGAGGCTGTAATTTGGTAAATGCTAAAATCCTCGCTTTCTATTGCTTAATAAACTTTTGTGTTGATCCCGAAATGTTTTTTAAGCGAATAAAATACAATCCATTAGCTAAGTTTGTTATGTTAATTTGGGTGGATTCTGTTACTATGGTTTCTTTTATCAATTTACCAATTGAATTATATATTTCAATGGGCTGATCGTTTTTCTTTTGGGTATGAATAGAAATATGCAATGTTTCAGTGCTGGGGTTTGGGAAAATTGAAAAGTGAGATTCACTGTTAAGATTGTCAATACTATTGGACAGATTGCATTGTACTCCTTTGGCAATAAGTTTTGAACTCGCTTGTTGAATGGATGAGGCCAATGAAACATCCGAAATATCTGCTCCATATATTTCAAGATAGCGCATACCAAAACTTAATCCTTTGTTAACTGCGGAATCCAATACAGCGGTCTTTGTGTTTGGAGAAACACCGCAGGTGTTCATACGAGTGGGGCCGTCTTGCACATTCCATAACATTTGTGCGCCCGTTCGGCAAGGGTTCTGTTGCATAATGGTCCATTGACTTCCTGAACTAATGTTTGGAGGAGGGTTACAAGCCGAAATGTCTTCCCGAAACAAGCCAAATCTATTGGAATAATTAGTTATGCCATAATTGCAATAAATACCGGCAAGGTAGTTTCTGGCTTGTCCGGTTGCACTAAGCTGAAATAACACATAATCAACAGAACACCATAAAGGCGTTGTTGGGAATAGATTCATGTAATAATCCGTAATTTCATTCATCAGTTTCCCTAAAGTATCTGCATTATAGTTGAATGCGGTCCAAAAGGGTTGAAGTGTATGCAGGGTAGTATCTGTAAGCACAGTATCGGGTAAGCCTCTCGAAAAAGCCACACCAATGGCATTTATATATGCAACAGTGGTGTCAGCTGCATATTTTGTGGATAGATGCTGAAGTAAGTTTTTGTATCTGTTGACATAAATAGGATCCCAGGTCAATACATTCGAAACCACTTGCCCGTAGGTGGAATGAGCTGTGTTTTTGTCTATAGAATAGTAATGCTGTGCACCAAGACTATCAAGCCAATGGGGAATGCCCAAGGGTTGTAAAGAGATTTTTTTATTATAAGCCATGGCTTTGGTGATTTCTCCATCAATAAATGTCCAATTGAAGTTGTTTGGTGAGGTTTCCAAAGCGTCCCAAGTGAAACGAACCACCGCTCCGCTTATATTTGGATCGTTGTAATTGTTATTGCTGGTGGGAACATTGGCTGTCCCTAAATAATAAACACCACTTGCACCTGTAAATTGGGCTTCCGTGCTCATTGAAATGAAAAAGCAGAGGATTAAGAAAAGTTTACGCATGGTGTTTCTTAGATTTCAGTTCTAAATACTTTTCTTCTAGTTTATTGTTTATAGGTCTGTTTGAAATGCTTAACCGATTCAAAGTTCTATAAATATTCCAAAAGTGCAAGGATAATTCTCAAATAAACCTTTTGAATGGAATTTGAAACTCATTTTCGAATTGAAATCTTGGTTTATTCGGCTCACATAAAAAAAGTGGGGAGAAGTATTAATTTTGGCATCAAAAACTTATG
>CAZJBB010000274.1:0-3656 GCA_964543995.1 uncultured Bacteroidales bacterium | reverse complement strand
AAAGTCCCATCATAAATGCTATGAGTACTATCCAACGATTTGCATGTTTTTCGTCGGCAGCAGCATCCCATTTCAGCATAGCCCAGAAAACCATAGCGGTGAAAAACGCTGAAGTAGCATAAACTTCGCCTTCGACGGCTGAAAACCAGAATGAATCGGAAAATGTAAAAGCTAAAGCTCCTACCAAACCGGCACCAATAATAATAAAGGTTTCGGGTAGGCTTAAATCATAACTATTGCTTTTTACAAATAATTTTTTCGCCAAAGCGGTGATAGACCAAAACAGAAATAAGATAGCAAAACCACTTAAAATGGCCGACATGCTATTTACATACACAGCGGCTCTGGAAACATCATTGCCGGCTAAAAGTGTAAAAATACGGCCCAGCATCTGGAACAAAGGTGCTCCGGGGGGGTGTCCAACTTCTAATTTATAAGCCGAGGCAATGTACTCTCCACAATCCCACCAGCTGGCTGTAGGTTCCACAGTCATAAGATAGACTGATGAGGCAATCAGGAAGACAACCCAACCTACAACATTGTTCAACAATTTGAAGTTCTTCAGAAAATTCATATTTGCAGTTTTTTAAATTAAGTGGCGAAATTACAAAAATGACTTTAATTTACAGTCTATTTTAAAAAAAAATTAATTTTACACTTTTGTTTTTAGCCCGAATTGAACCCTATAACGAATGTTTTTCAAATTTATTGCATATCTTAAACACTTACTTAAAGCAAAGTCAGCCTTCGGAATTCATGCTCCTTATGCATTTGATTTTTATACAAAAGCTGTTAAGACTAAGCATGCTCACTCTGCTGCTATAATAGAGATTGAACAGTTGCGCAAATTCTTGAAGCGTTCAAAAGAAACGATAAGTGTTACTGATTTTGGCACAGGAGCCTTAAAAAAGAATCCTGAACGGAAAGTATCGGATATTGCAGGTAAGTATGCCAATTCTGTAAAAGATGCACTGCTTATTTACCGTATGGTTTCTTATCTGAAACCTGATTGTATATTGGAATTGGGAACTTCATTCGGATTCACAACAATGTATATGGCAAAGGCAGCACCTTTAGCTCAAATCTATTCTATAGAGGGATGCCCCGAAACTGCAGGATTAGCCATGAAGAATTTCGAAGCTTTACAATTGAAAATAAATTTGCACGTAGGTAATATTGATGAAATTCTTCCTGAATTACTAAATAAGGTTATAAATCCTGATTTTATTTTTTTTGATGGAAATCACACAAAAGAAGCCACCCTGCGTTATTTTGAATGGTGTTTAAAATATGTCAGCGAAAAAACGGTTTTTGTGTTTGATGATATTTATTGGTCGATAGGGATGAAAGAGGCCTGGTTACAAATTGTTTCTCATCCCGAAATTGGTTTAAGCATGGATTTATTTAGTCTGGGGATTGTATTTTTTAAGAAAAACTCAGCCAAACAACATTTTGTTTTAAAGTATTGATTTACCTTTGTTCTCTCGAAAATTGAATTATGAGTCAGGAAATTATTAGATTAACGGAAATTACCAAGCATTATAAGGTTGGAACACATATTGTAAAAGCCTTACAGCATATCTCTTTAAAAATTTATAAGAACGAATATGTGGCCTTGATGGGGCCATCAGGTTCGGGAAAATCAACCCTTATGAATATTCTGGGTTGTTTGGATACTCCCACCAGTGGCGAATATATTTTAAACGAAAAAGACGTAAGCAAGCTTGATGATAATGAACTTGCCGAAATCAGAAACAAAGAGATTGGCTTTGTTTTTCAAACCTTCAATTTGCTTCCGAGGTCAACGGCATTGGATAATGTTTCTTTACCTTTAGTCTATGCAGGTTTTGGAAAACAAAAGCGTATAGAACGGGCAATGGAGGTATTAAATCAGGTGCAACTAAGCGACAGGGTTACTCATAAGCCCAATGAGCTTTCAGGAGGTCAGCGTCAACGTGTAGCTATTGCCAGGGCTTTGGTGAATAAACCATCCATCATACTTGCCGATGAACCTACAGGAAATCTTGATTCAAAAACTTCCATAGAGATTATGGGCTTGCTTGAAACCATTCATGAGCAAGGCAACACCATAATTCTGGTTACACACGAAGAAGACATTGCCCGTCATGCTCATCGCATCATTCGTTTGAAAGATGGATTGGTCGATACCGATGAAATCAATAAAGATATCCGCAAAATAGAATTCTACAACTTGCAAGACTAAAGATGGATCCTAAAGACTATAAAATTTACACTAAGAAAGGCGACAAAGGACAGACTTCTCTTATTGGAGGTAGTCGTGTAGCTAAATCAGATATGCGCATAGAAGCTTATGGCACATTGGACGAACTGAATTCTTATTTGGGCCTGATAAGAGATTTCTCTATTGATTTGGAACAGAAAAGCACCCTGGCCGGAATTCAATCGCATATTTTTATTGCAGAATCTATTTATGCTGCCGATTCAGAGGCTGCGCTTATAAACCTGCCTAAGTTAAATGAAAAAGATATAGAGCTGCTCGAAAATGAAATCGACAGAATGAACGAGCATTTGCCCGAATTAAAAAACTTTATTCTTCCCGGAGGTCATCCTGTGGTTTCTTATTGCCATATTGCCCGCACCGTTTGCCGCCGCGCAGAACGTTTAATTGTTAAGCTAGAGATTAACGAACCCCAACACGATTTGGTTTTAAAATACATCAATCGCTTGTCCGATTATCTGTTTGTTTTGGCTCGTTTTGTTGGCCACGAATTGGGCGTTGGAGACCAAATCTGGAAAGTCTGAAAAATATTTTCGCGAAAATAAAATAAATTTCATCTTCTTTTGTTATAATTTGAAAATCGTATTCATCATCATGATACACGATTATAAAGTTATGAACAAAAAAATGCAATTGTTAAAATCTTTTACTTGACTTATTGTTGGGAATAGTTATATTTTTGCAAAAAATTTAAAAACGAAGAAGTATGTATTGGACATTAGAATTGGCATCAAAACTCGAAGATGCGCCTTGGCCTGCAACTAAGGATGAGTTGATTGATTATGCTGTACGTACCGGTTTGCCTTTAGAGGTCCTCGAAAACCTAAGGGAAATTGAAGACGAAGGTGAAATGTATGAAAGTATAGAAGATATTTGGCCTGATTATCCAACAAAAGAAGATTTCTTCTTCCATGAAGATGAATATTAATTAGTATTAACCAATTTTAAAAGCTTCCCTGACCGGAAGCTTTTTTATTTTAGGATACAGCCGATTAAAATATTAGCTTGAGAGCTTGTCGTGTATTACAAGGGCTTCTAATTGCTCAACGGTAATAGCATCGTCAATCATATAATCGCCTATTTGCAAACGGCAGAGCGAAGTTAAATGGGCTCCACAGCCTAATTCTTCTCCGAAATCTCTTGCCAGAGAACGAATGTAGGTGCCTTTTGTACACTCCACTTCAAAATCGATATGGGGCAAATGAATATTGTGAATATCGAAACGCTTAATGTTTACTGCTCTTGCCTCGATTTCGAATTCCTCGCCTTCTCTGGCCATATCATACGCTTTTTTTCCATCAATTTTGATTGCGGAAAAATTTGGTGGTATTTGTTTTAATTCACAGATCGGAAGAGCGTCGTGTAGGGAAAGAGTGTTCAGAGCCGTGTGAAGTGA
>CAZJBB010000273.1:0-3661 GCA_964543995.1 uncultured Bacteroidales bacterium | reverse complement strand
TTCGTGTAATACCCAATTTTAACCGTCCATTTTTCGCCCCCACCATGTCGGAATTTTGGCGTAGGTGGCACATGTCGCTGATTACCTGGCTTACGGATTATGTTTACACACCCCTATCCTATGCATTTAAAAAACTTAAAATATGGGGAATCATCATAGCATTAATGATCACCTTCTTTGTGAGTGGCATTTGGCATGGTGCTGCCTTCACTTTTGTACTGTGGGGGGTAATTCAGGGTGCATTTCTAAGTATTGAAGCTTTAACCAGTAAAAAGCGAGCAATATTCGAAAAAAAACACAATTTAAAAGTTAAGGCTTGGTACATTTTTATTGGAATTTTCGTCACCTTTATATTATTTGCAGGCTCACAAGTTTTTGGAAAAGCCGCCAGTGTTAGCGATGCATTTTACATCTACAAAAAAATCATTTCCTCACCGGGGCCTTTGTTTATTGGAACGCCTTCCACCTTGATATTTAGTATTTTCGGAATCCTTTTGATGCTTTTTAAAGACTTTACGGATGAATTTACCCCTTCCCGATTTTTATTGTTTGAAAACAAGCACAAATGGGTGCGTGTGATGGCATATAGTTCAATAATTATTCTTATTTTATTGATAGGCGTTTTTGATGGAGGTCAATTTATTTATTTTCAATTTTGATGCATGTTAATTAAAAAGATCTTTTTTAACTTCTTTATCCTCATTATCGTTTTGGTAATCCTGGATTTCTCTATCGGGGCAGTGCTTAACCATTACTATTTCAAACAAAGCAGTGGACTTCAATTCAGAACCACTTACTCCATGGAGAAAACTACCGCCGAAGTCTTAATTTTCGGTTCTTCAAGAGCCAATCACCATTATCATCCCGAAACCTTCGAAAATAACCTCCATATATCTTATTACAATGTTGGTAGAGACGGGAATTCTATTTTTTATCATTATGCGGTATTGAAATCCATTTTGGCCAGATATCACCCTAAAATCATTATATTGGATGTTGGAAAAGATGAATTCCAAAATGACCCCAACAGCTATGATAGGCTTTCTTCTTTATTGCCGTATTATAAAACACATCCCGAAATCAGATCCATTGTCGAGTTGAAAAGCCCTTTTGAAAAATACAAATTGCTTTCTTCTATCTATCCTTATAATTCTTCCTTGTTTACAATCATCATTGGAAATATGGAATTTAATAAAAAAAGAAAAGAAGACAATAAAGGCTATATTCCGCTCCTAAAAGTCATGGATGAACCAAAAACCACTGAAGAAGCTGCCGGCACTGATGTATTAGACACAAATAAAATCAATGCTTTTACTTCTTTTGTAACAGATTGCTTACACTCCAATGTCAAGCTATTTGTGGTTTGCTCCCCTTATTATAACTTAAAAAATGCAGAATCAAAGTCTATTGCATTGGCAAAAGAAATTGCGGCCAAAGCACAAACCCCCTTTCTTGACTATAGCATTGATCCATTTTTCAAAACCAATTTCAAATTATTTTCCGATGTCGCACATTTAAACGACAGCGGAGCTAAGGTATTTTCGAGTCAATTACTGACCTTTATCAATAGCAATTCAGACAAGCTTAAACCTTAAATTTCAGAAAAAGTGAAAAGCCGAAAAGGAAAAGTGAAAAGTGAAAAGTGAAAAGTGGAAAGTGGAAAGTAAAAAGTTCTCGCAGAGTCCTGTAGAGGGAAACTCAAATTACAAAAAATCATAAAGTGTTCTTTGTTTGGCTTTGTGTTCTTAGTGGTAAAAATTCTTCCGCTTTCTTTAATTTAAAAAACTTTACCACAAGGATCACAAAGAATTTACACTAAGGGCATAATGAAGTTCTCGCAGAGTGAACAAAGCATATCGCAAAGTTCCCAAAATAAACCCCGATAATCCGATTTCAAAGCGCTCCTTCCTCACAGGGAGGTTGGGTGGGGTCGGGAAAAGACGGAAGCTTGAAGACCGAAGACCGAAGAATGAAAAAAAAATCACTGAACCAGCAAAGTTTAATACAAAGTTAGCAGAAAAACAAATGGAAAACATGTGTTCAAAGCGCTCCTCCTCTCACAGGGGAGGTTGGGTAGGGTCGGGAAAAGACGGAAGCTTGAAGACCGAAGAATGAAAAAAATCACTGAAACAGCAAAGTTTAACACAAAGTTCGCAGAAAAATAAATGGAAAACATGTGTTCAAAGTGCTCCTCCCCTCAAAGTGAGTTTGGGTGGGGTCGGGAAAAGACGGAAGCTTGAAGACCGAAGAATGAAAAAAAATCACTGAACCAGCAAATTTTAACACAAAGTTCGCAGAAAAATAAATGGAAAACATGTGTTCAAAGTGCTCCTCCCCTCAAAGTGAGGTTGGGTGGGGTCAAACAGGAAAAGACAATTAGCGTGCAAAAAGTAATTAACAAACTTGACTTATGCCAAATTTATAATTACCTTTGTTGTATAATGCGCATACAAGTATTCTATTACCTAATAAATACAATCATAAAATTGATTTGTAGCAATTTCATCAAAACATTTAACACTTATTTTTGTTGCTGTAATAAAAAACTTTTTATATTTGTCAATTAATTATTTTAGCTAATTCTAATTCAACTTGCCTATGAAACAAAAAAGACTACATCCACCTTAGTCCTACGCATTACTAATCAAATACCTTATGAAGCTGAAAAGACATAAGGAAATTATTTTTTTTATTTACTAAATCATTAAAACATGAAAAAATTTCTAACATTCGTTATGGTTCTTATGATAAGTGCATTATCATTTGGACAGGTAACTACAAATGGAGGATCCGGTTTAGCGCCCACTTATGGCAGTTTAGCTACGGCTATTGTTGCTTTAAATGCTGCAACCATTTCTTCACCTGTGGTTATCACACTCACGGGTAATGAAACCGCTCCTGTTGGAGGGTATTCCATTACCGCCACCGGTACCGCTGCGAACACCATTACCATTGCGGGTTCCAGCAGCACCATCACCGCTGCCACCGGTCTTACTGCCGGATCTTTGAATGATGCCATCTTCAAAATTATTGGAGGTGACTATATTACCATTCAAGGATTTACCATGCAGGAGAATGCTGCCAATACTACAACCACAGCAGCTTCTAATAATATGACCGAGTTTGGTGTGGCTATTTTTTATGCTTCTACTACCAATGGAGCTAAAAACATTACCATTCAAAACAACACCATCAGTTTGAGCAGAACTTACCAAAACACTTTTGGTATTTACTCAACAAATCGCCACTCGGCTACAGCCATATCTACCACTGCGGATATTACCAGTGCTACCGGTGCCAATGACAGCACCAAAATTTATGGCAATACCATTTCCAATGTAAACCAAGGGATTGTAATTATAGGTTCAACTACTGCCAATTATATGATGCGCGGAATCGACATCGGAGGTAGTAGTGTTGCCACTGCCAATACCATTTCTAACTACGGGAGTACCGGAACTTTTTCGGGATATGTTTCCGTTTCAGGTTCAGTAATGGGGATTAATGTAAACAACTGTTTGAATACCAATATTTCTTACAACACTGTATATTGCCCCGGTTTAAATACAGCCGGTACGGTATATGGAATTTACAATCAAGCTTCCGGAACCCTTCCAGATCGGAAGAGCACACGTCTGAACTCCAGTCACCTGAAGCTATC
>CAZJBB010000272.1:0-3710 GCA_964543995.1 uncultured Bacteroidales bacterium | reverse complement strand
CTACTCGGCTCTGAACACTCTTTCCCTACACGACGCTCTTCCGATCTGGGCATGAGCCACGATTCGGCCGAAGTGATGTACGAATTAAGCTGGTGGTGGCATATATTGCTGATTTTTGTGTTTGCCAATTTGCTGCCTTATTCCAAACATTTCCATGTATTTCTGTCGGTGCCCAATGTTTTTCTCAGCAGGCTAGAGCCCCTTGGCAAACTGCCAAACATGGATAATATTACCAAAGAAATCAAGCTGATGATGAACCCCGAAACGGCTTTTTCAGCCCCTGCCAACGGCGAAATGGTGGTTGAACGCTTTGGAGTGAAAGATGTTGAAGACGTAACCTGGAAAAATTATTTCGATTCCTTATGTTGTACACAATGTGGGCGGTGCTCGTCGGTTTGTCCGGCCAATATTACGGGCAAAAAACTTTCGCCCCGTAAAATTATGATGGATTTGCGCGAGCGAATGAATCAAAAAGGCCCCGGAATGGTGAAAAACGGCAAAGATTATGACGATCAAAAATCATTAATCAACGATTTTACAAGCAAAGAAGAAATATGGGCTTGCACTACCTGCAATGCCTGCGCAAAAGAATGCCCTGTAAATATTAATCAGCCAACATTGATAGTGGATATGCGCCGCTATCTGGTGATGGAAGAATCGGCTGCACCCAACGGACTCAATATCATGTTTACAAACATCACAAACAATGGAGCGCCCTGGCAATTTTCGCCTGAAGACAGGATGTTGTGGGCGAAAGACCTTCATTTAATTTCAAAATAGTTGATTATCAAAATTAGCAAGACTTATGGAATCCGAAATCATTGAAATACCAATAATGGCAGAAATCTCTGCGAAAGGCCATCAACCTGAATACTTATTCTGGGTTGGCTGTGCAGGCGCTTTTGACGACCGTTTTAAAAAAGTAGCAAGAGCTTTTACAAAAATTTTATTGCACACAAAAACCGATTTTGCTGTTTTAGGAAAAGAAGAAACCTGCACAGGCGACCCAGCTAGGCGTGCGGGAAACGAAATGCTGTATCAAATGCAGGCACTTACCAATATAGAAACTTTTACCAATTACAATATTAAGAAAATACTCACTATTTGTCCGCATTGCTACAACATTTTTAAAAACGATTACCCCGATTTAGGTGGACGTTATGAGGTGATACATTATACACAATTTCTGGAAAAAATTATTTCAAACGGAAATCTGCAACTCAGTTCTGAATTGTTTAAAAACAAAAAAATCACTTTCCACGATCCCTGTTATTTAGGAAGAGCCAACAATGAATACGATGCTCCACGAAAAATTCTTCAGAAACTAACAAAAAACAACATCGAAATGGAGCGCAACCGCAGTTATGCACTTTGCTGTGGTGCCGGAGGTGGCCAAATGTTTAAAGAAGCCGAGCATGGCGATAAGGAAATATTTATTGAACGCACAGAAGAAGCCTTGCGTACAGGAGCAGAAATCATTGCATCCTCATGTCCTTTCTGCATGACCATGCTTACGGATGGTTTAAAATATAAGAATAAAGAAGAAGAAATCTTTAATTATGATATTGCTGAATTGGTGGCAATGGAATTAGGAATTTGAGGTCTATTCTCTTTCAGAATAGTTTTTATAAAAAAAGAGGCATAAAATTACGCCTCTTTTTTTATTTTTCTGAATGATTAAGAATTGAATTCATTATCAAAAACTCAATTCTCTCTAACTGTTTTTAAGTTCTTTTACAGCATTTATTAATTCTGGAAGCACTTTCATTACATCTCCCACAATACCATAATCGGCTGCTTCAAAAATAGGCGCATCCGGATCTTTATTAACAGCAACAATACATTTAGAACTACTGATTCCTCCCAAATGTTGGATAGCTCCTGAGATTCCAAATGCAAAATACAAATTTGGAGCAATTACCTTTCCGGTTTGTCCGGTATGTTCATCATGAGGTCTCCATCCTTCATCCGAAACAGGCCTTGAACAAGCCGTACCTGCACCTAACAATGTAGCAAGCTCTTCTATCATGCCCCAATTTTCAGGACCTTTCATTCCTCTGCCCCCTGATACCACAATTTCGGCATCTGTAAGCAAGATTTTTCCGGTAACTTTGTTAACTTCCTTCACATTAGTTTTGAGTTCATCGTTATGAATTTCAGGAATAAATGCTTCTATTACTATTTTTTCAGGAGATTCAATTAAACCAAAAGAATTCTGCAAAAGAGTTAAAATACGAACAGGAGTTTTTATAACAATATTCCCTAAAGCTTTGGAGGTATAAACTTTTTTGGTAATAGTGAAAGGGTCAAAGTTTGAAGGAATTGCTGTTGCACCTGTTGCAAGTCCTGCCTTTAACCTAACTGACAATCTGGGAGCAATGGCTTTTCCTGAATTGTTATGAGCAAAAACAATAACATTGGCATTTTCTTTAGCAACAGCCTGAGCAATCACCGAAGTGTAAGCCTGATTATTGAGCCATTTCAGATTTTCATCCTGAACGTTTAATACTTTGGTTGCACCATAACTTCCAAGAGTTTCAAGCTCCTCATCAGTTACATTGCCAATAGATAAAACCACTACGGTTGTACCTATTTGTTTTGCTATTTCGTGGGCATAAGAAATTAACTCAAAAGAGAGCTTCTTAAATTTTCCATCCCAGTTTTCTGTGTAAACTAATACTGACATTTTATTTAGATTTTTCCTTAATTTATTTATTAATACTTTGCAAATTATACTTAAATTAATTTAGCCTCATTGTGAAGCAAATTAACCAATTCCTTTACGTTTTCAGAATCAATTTTCTTACAAGCAGCTTTTGGTTTAGGCAAATCAAAAGAAACAAATTCTGTCAACATATCTGTTTCAATGCCCTCAACCACTTTCAAAGGTTTGGCCTTTGCAGTCATAATGCCACGCATTGAAGGAATTCTTGGATCCTTCGCAATACCTTTCTGAACAATACCAATAAATGGAAGTTGAGAAGTTACAGTTTCTTGACCACCATCAATTTCTCTTTTCAACTCTACCTGTCCATTGATAACATCCAGATGAGAAATTGCAGAAACTGAAGGTAAGCCTAATAATTCGGAAAGCATTCCGCCCAAAGCAGAGCCATTATAATCGCTTGATTCTATTCCGCATAAAACCATATCAAATGATTCTTTACTAACCACATCAGCAATTTGGCAAGCTACAAAATAGGTATCCTTAGGTTCAGAATTCACACGAATGGCATTATCAGCCCCAATAGCCAAAGCCTTTCTAATGGTAGGCTCTGAATCCATAAGTCCTACATTAATAACAGTTACACTTTCAACACTTCCTGGTTGAGAATCTTTAATATCAAGAATTCTGGTTAAAGCAAGTTCATCCCAGGGATTAATGATCCATTGAACACCATTGTTTTCAAATGAAGTATTATTGTTTACAAATTTGATTTTGGTGGTAGTATCAGGAACATTACTAATACAAATTAAAACTTTCATATTTATAAATGATTTTTTGTTTTTAAGATTTTACATTATTTTAATAAAGAACGGGAAATAACAATCTTCTGAACTTCAGAAGTACCTTCGTAAATTTGAGTAAGTTTGGCTTCACGCATTAAACGTTCTACATGATATTCTTTAACATAACCGTATCCTCCATGAATCTGAACAGCTTCGGTAGTAATTTCCATTGCCATATCAGCGCAATATTGTTTTGCCAT
>CAZJBB010000271.1:0-3726 GCA_964543995.1 uncultured Bacteroidales bacterium | reverse complement strand
GCTGCAACGTAGCTCACTTCATTTGACAACAATGATGGTGCACTCCCCTTGGAGTTGATTGCCGACACCGAGAACGTATATTTAGAATTTGGTCCGAGATTTGCAATGGAGCAAGAAGTTGCACCAGTGACATTGCAAACATTCCCGACCGACTGGCCATTAATAAACATGTCAATCTCGTTATACGTTGTGAGATTTCCAGAGCTCCCTGCTGTAAATGTGACAGTTGCAATTCCGTTACTTAGGGTCGCAATTACATTCGTTGGAGCCGTGGGCTTTGAATAGATAGTTGGAGGTGATAATGCACTGACCGAACTTGTCGCG
This sequence comes from uncultured Bacteroidales bacterium, assembly GCA_964543995.1. Taxonomy (GTDB): domain Bacteria; phylum Bacteroidota; class Bacteroidia; order Bacteroidales; family CAIXTV01; genus CAIXTV01. The sequence continues at coordinate 3,402 of CAZJBB010000271.1, read as the reverse complement.
ATAGACGCTGGACTATTGCCTGAAGCATTCGTCGCAATTACGCTGAATGAATAGCCAGTTCCAGCGGTCAGCCCTGCGACGTTGCAAGAAAGTGAACTAGTCGAGCATGTTGCACCCCCAGGAGACGCAGTCACGGTATATCCAGTTATTGCGCTTCCACCAGTACTAACTGGTGCGGTCCAAGAAACATTCGCCCCAAGCGAGATCGCAGTAGCGGATGGACTACGAGGAGCACTCGGTGCGTTACTAACAGTGATTAATTGCTGTACCTGTGAGCCTGCAGAAAACGTTGCGTCGGCCGACCTGTTTGCATTGAGCACGCATGAGCCAATGGCATTAAACGTCACGAGCCCAGCACTGATCGTGCAAACGCTCGATGAACCTGCATCAACAGAAACTACTGGAGTGAGTGACGATGTCGAAGCCGCAGCAGGTGTATAAGTGTCGCCAACTTTTGCTACTGAAAGCGAGGAAGTAAAACTTATCGTTTGTGGAGTAAGCACTACCGATATATTCTGCTGGACTTGTGCTGCTGCTCCATAGAGCGAATTTCCTGATTGGTTGGCATTAAGCGTGCACGTGCCAACTGTGTTGAACGTCACGAGCCCACCACTGATCGTGCAAACGCTTGATGATCCTGAATTCACAGTTATGACTGGGCTCAGAGCATTAATCGAAGAGCTCGCAAGTGGAGAATATGTTGTCCCGACTCCACTGCTCGCTCGTGACGAAGTAAAGGAGAGTGTTTGGACACCAACACCAATAGTGATTGTCGCTTGAAAAGTAGGTGCAGGGCTATAGAACGCATCACCAGCTTGTGTTACTTGAATTGTGCAGGCCCCAGTACTCACAGGGGTTATTTGACCTGCAGAATACGTACACACCAGTGGTGTCGCACTGGAAACCGATGGTATAAGACCTGTTGGAGTTCCATCAGCCATAACCGAGCGAGCACTAATCGAAGTGGGGCTTGTACTGTAAGCAATACTCGTTGGGGAATTTAGAGAAATCTCCTGATATTCGTACGGAATCGCATTCGCAGATTGTGAAGTGGCACTGTCGCCAGCACCGTTAGTTGCAATAATTGAAATTGAATATGTTTGTCCTGCAGTAAGGCCTGTAATGGCGCAAGAGCTCAATGGCCAAACGGCACTGCATGTGCCAGATGAAGTCTGACTATTTGGCAATTTTGCACTTGCAGTGTAGGTAGTGATTCCATTGACCGAGGGTGCGAGCCAACTGACAACGATTTCTGGGTCCGTCACAAATACCAAAGTGTCGCCAGATGTGATGACGTTTGTTCTAGTCGAGACCAGGGTCACAATGTTGTTAGTACAGGCTGAGATATTCCCAAAGTTTTGAAATGTAGAAGTGTCATAGAGGATCATTCCCTTATAAATTCCATCGCAACTTGCAACACTTACTGTGGCCCCTGACGCCGAAGTGAGAGTTGCTGTTGTCGTTGCACTCGAATGAGTTGTCAGAGAGCCATTTCCGGAAACATTGATTGGTGCATAAGGCACGCTCAAACCAACAAATTTATTCAAATAACCACCAGAGTTAAAGTACAAGGTTCCTGCTGCATCAATTGAGATCTCTCCATTTCCACTAGAAGAAATAAATATTGGTGCTGGGCTAAAAAAAAGTCTGTCGCCGACTGCGCCGCCCGCCAATGACGAGCTCAGACCCGGATTATTTTTCAATGTGATTGTCGAGTCGATACATGACTGTACGTTTCCAACATTGCCACCCTGGTATGTCTGATCGGCATCATAAATAATCATTCCTAAGGCAATGCCGCTGCAAGATGCAACATTAAAGGTCGATCCAGATGGAATTGAAGTCATTGTTGTTGTCGGCGTTGCCAGACCATTTATAACTGGAGTGATTGGATTACTTATCATTGCGTCAACTTGGACTGCGGAAAACTCAACAACTCCATTTTGGGATTCGCCAGTCAACAATATGTTCCCCGATGCGTCACTGCCTATGTGGAATGCATTACAACATCCTCCAAGAAATGGGTCCCCAAGGGTAACTATTGAAGCTGAGGCGAAGTTAGAAGAAAGTTGCGGCTTGGTGAAGGCGACCACGTTAGGTTGAAAATCTGATCCCGTGCACACAACAAAAAGAACACCTGGCGAAGGGCTGGTAGCCAAACTGAGAATTGAGCTGCAAATTGCAGACCCACTTCCAAAGCTTGTTGCATATTCACCCGAATTCAACACTATGAGAGACTTGTCTCCTGAATTGAAACTTTCTACTTTCGTTCCGTCATAGGCGTAGATATTTCCTAAGTAATCTTGTGCAAGTTTTGGACCACCACTTTGGCTTCCAATCAGAAGGACGTCGCCAGTATTGATACTTGACTCCGAATAACCACCCGATTCGTTTCTGGTTGAGGAAATTTTGAGTAGGTTGTTTTGACAACCTATTGCGTAACCAACGTATTGACCAGATGTTTGATTAAATATTCCTGTAGAACGCTGACCGGTTCCAAATAGTGTCGGGCAGCTCGTCACAGGAAGCGAAATTGCTCCACCCACTGATGCAGAGAACTCCGTGCCTTGTATGTATTGGCCAATGTATACGGTACTTGACACAGGACCTGTAAGTGTGAGAAGTCCATTTGTGCAAGTGCTAACAGTTCCAATCGGCACGGTGGCAACGCGCACTATTCCAGAAGAAGAGATGCCACTACAAGAAGAGACCAAAAATGACGATGCACTTGTTGAATACGCAATGATGCTTAAACGGTCCCCTGAGGAAACGTTTGCACTCAACGATCAAACAGAAATTGTTCCATCAACATTTCCCGTGCAGTTTTTGCTCAAAATGGTTCCAATATTCTGATAGCGCTCTAAGTCAAAAATAATTGCACCAACTACAGCAACGCTTGAGCAATTAGACACAGTTAGGGCTACCGACGATCCTGAGCTCGCTGTCGTTTTTGAAGTAACAATTTGTTGAGGTACATAGCCAATTGAGACCGACGCACTTGCTGTCGTTGTGGAGTTCAAAAGCTGAAAGTGAAGTAACTCCCCTTTGGTTATTGCTTGAGTTGAGCCTCCAACCAGAGTAATTTGCGCCTCGTAAAGCATTACGGTTACGCCTGAAGGAAAGGCCCTTGTAATTTGATTAGCGAGTGTAATTACACCACCGCTGCAGCTCTGCACATATCCAACTTCGCGTCCCGAAACTAGTATCACTTCACCTTCTGCAATCAGTGAGCAACTTGTATTCGACAGCGTCAAAGTCCTACTAAGTAGTGGAGAGGAAGTCGATGTTGTAGTTGTTTCTGAAAGAACTGCCTTTGCAGAACAAGCACTTATTACGCCAATTGCAGAATCAGGACTGAAAACCGTGGAATAGATTTCCCCGGCGCCATAGTTCACTGTGTCG
>CAZJBB010000270.1:0-3760 GCA_964543995.1 uncultured Bacteroidales bacterium | reverse complement strand
GACTTCAATTTAAACACCTGTTTTGCTGAAGCATGGCTGAGAGCCACCAATGGAAACCAACCTACTGGTGCTTTGGCAATCATTGCTTCTACCATTAATCAAAGCTGGGATCCGCCCATGGATGCTCAAGATGAAATGGATTCTATTTTGGTGGAAAGTTACACCAATAATACCAAAAGAACTTTTGGAGGGGCTGCCATCAATGGTTGTATGAAAATGAATGACACCTATGGTACCGCCGGTGACGAAATGACCAATACCTGGACTATTTTTGGAGATCCTTCGGTAATGCTAAGAACTGATAAACCTGCAAAAATGGTGATCAGCCATCAAAACTCTGTTTTTGTTGGAGCTACCCAGTTCGCTGTAAATTGCAATACCAACGGAGCATTGGTTTGTATTTCTAGAAATACGGGTTTTAATACTGAAATTCTAGGAAAAGCTTATGTTTCAGGAGGTGTTGCCAACATAACATTTACATCGCCCGTTTCCAACCCGGGGACAACCTTGCTTGTTACAGCTACGGCTTACAATAAAGTGACTTATACCGGTATCATTAACGTTTTAAACAATAATATCCAAAACGATGCTTCGGTAGAAACCGTATTGGTTCCTGAAAACACATACCATTGTGTGGGGATTCCAGTTCAGCCCAAAGTGATTATTCGAAATTTAGGGATGAACCACTTAACCTCAGTAGTGGTGAATTATCGCTTAAATAACGGCAGCATTGTTTCTCAAAACTGGACAGGCAATTTAGCCACCAATGACACCGCTATCGTTTACTTCCCCAGTACAACCTTTGTCAGTGGAAGCCATTCTTTTAAATCCTATACCTCTTTACCAAACAATGCGGTAGATGGATATCAAGCAAATGATACCCTTTCTAAGAATTTTACTGCCAATGGGTCTCCCATCAGCAGTAATTTCACAGCAACACAAACAGCCTTTTGTACCGCACCTGCTACAGTAAATTTCACAAACAACAGTCAAAACGCAGAAACCTATGTTTGGGATTTTGGCGATGGAACCCAAAGTACCTCTGCAAATCCGTCACATACTTATACCTCAGCCGGTTTCTATTCGGTACATTTGACTTCTGATGCCGGGATTTGTGGTGTATTTACTCATGATGCTGCGGATTTTGTGCAGATTGGATCACCCAATCCGGTTACGGTATCTGCATCTCATTGTGGGGCCACTTCCTTAACCTTAACGGCAAGCGGTCAAGGTCAATTAAATTGGTTCGATGCTCCTACAGGTGGAAACCTTATTGACACCGGGACGACACATATTACACCTGTATTAAATGCCATCACCACGTATTATGTTCAAACAGGTATATACCCAACAAGTCAGCACGTTGGCGAAACCAATGATTCTACCGGTGGCGCTATGTTTACTTCCAGTGCTCAGCATTATTTAATTTTCGATTGTTATGCACCATTAACCTTAAAATCGGTACTGGTGAATGCTTCCACTGCCGGAAATAGAGTTATATCTTTAAGAGATTCTAACGGAGTTGTCATTCAAAATGTTACGGTGAATATACCCGCCGGAATGAGCAGAGTTAATTTGAATTTGAATGTACCTACAGGCACAAAATGGCAACTTGCAGGACCATTATCCCCTAATTTATATAGAACCAACTCCAGCAGTTTAACCTATCCCTACAGCATCTCAAATTTAGTTTCCATTACCGGTAGCAGTGCAACGACCAGTCCAACTACGTATTACTATTTCTTTTATGACTGGGAAGTAAGCCCAACCCCATGTCTGAGTGCAAGGATTCCGGTTACGGCTTATGTAAATTCAGGTCTCCCTGACGCTCAATATACTTACTCAGCCAACGGAACCTTGGTAAATTTCACCAATCAGTCCATAGATGGAAATACCTACTGGTGGAATTTCGGAAATGGAGTTACTTGTGTTTCTCAAAATCCACAAGCAGTAGATTATAGCAATTCAGGCACTTACATGGTTAAACTCTTTGCATACAATGCCTGTGGATACGATTCTATTTTCAAACCCATTACTGTATCAGGGATTGGATTTCCTGAAAATACACCGGATAACACCATTTCTGTGTACCCAAACCCTACTGAAAACAAATTTGTAATCGACCTAGGAACGTCTGCAAATGAAGTTTCCAATATCACCATTACAAATTTGCTGGGTCAACAAGTATATCAAAATTTCAATGAAACACGAGAACCAAAAATCGAAGTTGGAAATTTATCCAAAGGCATGTATTTAATTGAAATTCATTCTCGTACAGCAAGCTTTGTCAAAAAAATAATTGTCAAATAACAAAAAAGAGGCTGTGGTCGACCAGCCTCTTTTGTTTTGCTGATATTGCCATTACTTTAGTGCAAATTTAAACCCCATACTGCACCCCATATAAGGCAGGAAATGGGTATTATGTCCAAAGTTTATATCCGCTTCTAAGCCTACAACTCCTTTTACAAATAGGTTGAGTTGGTTCCAAATCTCTTTGGTTTTACACAACCTCATGTTGAGTCCAAAAGGGATGTACACGCTAGTTATTAATGTGGGGTCAGCATTTTTACTTACTATGGTTTCTTCACTTCCAAGACGAGGCGAGTTTTCGAAATTTGAATAATTCGTTAGGGCATTATAAAAGTTCAAGGCTACAACACTGTCTTTGGAATTTCTTTCATAGATTCGAGAGTTAATAGTATAGCCCACATTCATCCCATATCCTGTAAAGAGGGAAATCATTTTCTCCGGATCGGTCTTATACAAGTATTGAAAACTTAACCCCAACACATCTGCTTCTTTACGAAAGGTGTGATGCGTTTTAGAAAGGGTATCGGTTTGGTACATCACTGAGTTGAAACTCAAGGTATCTCCGGGTCGGCTGGTAAATTCAGTCGAATTCCTATTCACCAAATCAGAACCGGAATAAAATAGGCCTATTAAAAACTCCCTTTTTCTGTTGTAATCACCCAGTTTTTTACTATAAGGGTTAAAACCTATTTCCAAACTTAAAAATTTCCTGGAATTGGAATTGCTGAACCCATGATCTTTCTTCATCCCTTGAAATCCATCATTAGGTTTGTTTTGAGGAGGGCCATTTTGCTCAAGATTACCCTGATCGCGGTGATCTTCATCCGTTTTGTAGTTGTTGGTTTGATTGCTTATGTTTAAGGACGACATGGTTAGGCAATGCTTTTTCTTTTCAGGGACAGGCGTTGAAGGATTGGTGACATTTTGCCCATAATTAGAAAGGGAGAAGGCAAATAAGAAAATGAATAACAAAAATGAGGTTTTCATGATAGGTTAATTTTATTTTAAAGTATTAACGCATCGCAATGCCTAATATTTTACTTTTCTGCTTCAATTTCAGGGGATTATGTTAAATTTACTTAAAATGAATTTCTTGGAGCGACAACTGCAAATCACGAGAAAATTCGTATTTTTGCAAAAAACTCAATAAACTCAAATCATTATTATGGGAAAAGTATTAATTATTGGTGCCGGCGGTGTAGGCAGAGTGGTTGCATTTAAAGTAGCTCAAAACCCTGAGATATTCACCGAAATTATGATAGCCAGTCGTACGAAATCAAAATGCGACGAAATCGTTCAAGCCATCGGTAATTCAAAAATTAAAACCGCTCAAGTGGATGCGGATCATGTTCCCGAATTGGTAAAGCTTTTCAACGAATTCAAACCGGAGCTGGTAATCAACGTAGATCGGAAGAGCACACGTCTGAACTCCAGTCACCTGAAGCTATCT
>CAZJBB010000269.1:0-3776 GCA_964543995.1 uncultured Bacteroidales bacterium | reverse complement strand
GATAGCTTCAGGTGACTGGAGTTCAGACGTGTGCTCTTCCGATCTAGTTCATCATTTATTTGTTTTATTAAGTCTAACTCAATGGCGGAAAGGTTTTTTGATGAATCATAATCTCGATACCGAGAAAAAGAAGCTTCGAAATTTTGACTTTCGGTGATTTTATTACTGTATTTTATACTAATGGTAACCGTTAATCTATTTAAAGCAGCAGTCTCATTGGCTTGGATTGCCATAGGTTGTATGCTGTAGTTGGTGATTTCTCCGGTGAAATCCAAGTCTCCTGAATTGCTAACCAAGCTCAAAGTGGTTTGAGATTGTAATTTGGTTTTTAATGCTTCAGTTAGGGTTTGACTTAACATGGGTTGTTTAACAGGTGCATTGTTAACAAAATAAGCAACCGATACTGTTTTTGCTTGGGGTGGGATGGAAGCTCCGGTAAAGGAATATATGCCACATGCCGAAAGTAAGGAACTGATAGTCAATACTAAAAGAATATGAATGCTATATTTAAAGTGAATTTTCATTTTATTCTAAGCCATACTCTTTAATTTTCCGATACAAGGTGCGTTCCGAAATCCCCAATTCTTTTGCTGCAAATTTCCTCTTTCCTTTGTGTTTTCCCAAGGCTTTGATAATCATGTCTTTTTCTCTTTTTTCTAAGGACAGTGATTCCTCCAGTACTTCGCTATCAGCAAAAGGCTCATTTGAATCAAAATTGCGCGTGGGGTGCAGTTCAATTTCTGGTTCTTGCTGTTTTTCTATTTGATGGTCATTATATACTTTATTAACGAAAGGCATCATATCCATATTGTAAGGATTCGGACTTTCCTGCATGATATGAGCAATAACGGTTTTCAGTTCATTGATGTCTTTTTTCATCTCGAACAAAAGCTTGTACAAGATATCACGTTCCGATAAGTCTCCATGCTTCTCTTTCCCGAAATTATATAGCATCGGAAGGTCGTGATTGGTGGATCCGGGCAAATACCGACTTAATAACTCAGGGGTAAGAATCCGTTCTTTTTCAATAATCGAAATTTGTTCGGTGATATTTTTCAACTGACGAATGTTCCCTTGCCAGCGGAAGTTTGTCAATATTTCGGTTGCTCCATCAGTTAATTGTAAAGGTGGAATTCGGTATGATTCAGCGAAATCTGAAGCAAATTTTCGGAACAACAAAACAATGTCTTCCTTTCTGTCTCGTAAGGCAGGAACCTTAATGGGAACGGTATTCAATCGATAATATAAGTCTTCTCTAAATTTGCCGTTGTGTATTGCCGTTTCCATGTCAACGTTTGTTGCCGCTACCACCCTAACTTTCGTTTTTATAGTTTTTGAGGAACCTACACGCATAAATTCACCTGCTTCCAACACCCGAAGTAATCTCACTTGCGTAGAAAGTGGAAGCTCTGCAACTTCGTCTAGGAAAATGGTTCCCCCGTTTGCTTCTTCGAAATAGCCCTTGCGCGATTCATGTGCGCCGGTAAAAGATCCTTTTTCATGTCCGAAAAGCTCTGAATCTATAGTCCCTTCAGGGATAGCGCCACAGTTTACGGCAATGTAACTGCCATGTTTATAGGCGCTGAGTTGATGAATGATTTTCGGGAAATTTTCTTTCCCCGTTCCACTTTCGCCTGTTATCAATACGGTAATATCAGTAGGAGCCACCTGACGAGCAATATCGAGGGCACGGTTGAGCAAAGGAGAATTCCCAATAATTCCAAATCTTTGTTTAATTAATTGAATATCCATTAAAATAAATACATTGGGACAAAGATAGGAATCTTTTCTTTAGCGGCGAAATGCCACACCTGAAAAATGAGAATCGAATTGTATTGTTTAAGAATAAGGAGTTTTAAATGAGCAAAAATTAACACTCTACATATTTTAAAGTTCAATAGTTAATATAATTTTGCACCCTAATCTCTTTAATCTCAATTTTATGAAATACGATTCAGCTTCTCACATTCAAGACTTACTTCAATTTGGCGAATTTGGCGATGTAAACCCTTCCATTACCGATTCAGCAACCTACACCTTTATGCATGCGAACACCATGTCGGAAACATTTGATGGCACCGAAAAAGGGTGTTTTCTATATTCCCGTCATTGGAATCCCTCTAACCGTTATCTTTCGGAAGCCATGGCTGCCATGGAAGGCACAGAGAGTGCATGGGTTACTGCCTCCGGAATGGCAGCAATCACTACCACCTTCCTGCAATTATGCAATGCAGGCGATCATATAGTCTCCAGTTTATCCAGTTACGGAGGCACTTTTGCCTTTTTGAATAACTATATTAAAAAGTTCAATATTGAAGTGAGTTTTGTGGATATTACCAATCTTGAGGCAGTAAAAGCATCCATAAAACCCAATACCAAAATGATTTACACCGAAACCATGACCAATCCCATGCTTCAGGTTTCGGATATTCCTGCACTTGTGGAAATAACAAAAAGCCATGGAATTAAATTGGTCGTTGACAATACTTTCACTCCCATGATCATCCAGCCGGCTTTATTGGGAGCTGATATTGTGGTGTATAGCATGACTAAATTTGTCAATGGGAAAAACGATTGTGTTGCAGGAGCCATTTGTGCCGGAAAGGATTTTATTGAGGCCATTAGCAGTGTCAATGATGGAACAGCCATGCTGTTGGGCCCTGTATTGGATCCTTTGCGTTCCAGCAGTATTTTGAAAAACATCCATACCTTGCATCTTCGTATGAAACAGCATAGCTTCAATGCTTTATATTTAGCCGAGAAACTCAGTGAAATTGGATTGGATGTAAAATATCCCGGTTTGCCTCAACACCGAGATCATGAAACTTTGAAGCGCATTATGAATCCGGAATTTGGTTTTGGCGGAATGCTCACCATTGATATGGGTACCATGGAGAAAGCAAGTGTGTTAATGGAAAAAATGGAAGAAGAAGGAGTCGGTTATTTGGCCGTTAGTTTAGGTTATTTCAAAACCCTATTTAGCAATTCAGGAAAAAGCACTTCATCCGAAATTCCTGACGACAAACAAAAGGAAATGGGCATGTCGAATGGTTTGATTCGTTTTTCAGTCGGCCTTGACTATGATATTGACCGAACTTTCCAAAAGATACATAAATGCCTGAAAGAGTTACAATTAGTATAGGATGTTATAATATAAAAAAAGAGACTCTAATTTGGAGTCTCTTTTTTTTGAACAATTTGTAATACCTTTTTGAATTTTATAATCATCCAATTACATCGGTATAAACCTTATTTCACTACTAATTTTTTAGTAATACTTCCGGTTTCACCGATAATTTTTACAATGTAGATTCCCTTTTGAACATTTGAAATATCCATGGAAGAAGAAACCGTACTGTATTGTTTTAATAGTTCCTTAGAAGCAACTAAACTGCCATCAATCGCATATAATTGAATTTGAATGTCTTGTTGTTTGGTTAAGTTGAGTTCAAAATTTAATTTGTCACTTGCCGGATTAGGATACAACGAAAATGAATTCAGGAAATTTTCACTTTCTATTCCTGTAAGCGTATTGTAATTGGCTGTCCAACCGCTTCCCGTATTACGGTTATCCGAATAGAAAAAGACTTGCATTCTTCCACTTTGAGAAGACACAGTTGGAGGGAGGTTTGAGCCTGAAAAAGAACCTAATAATTTTGGCTGGGCAGTGCCGGAGTTATAGGTTTCATAAACTTCTACTAAGTCTGCACTATTTTCAATGTTGAAATCGGTAAATTGCAAAGTCACTGAAGTGGCCCCGGTGGGATAAATATACC
>CAZJBB010000268.1:0-3834 GCA_964543995.1 uncultured Bacteroidales bacterium | reverse complement strand
TAGCTTCAGGTGACTGGAGTTCAGACGTGTGCTCTTCCGATCTATTCAATGGATTTATTCAAAATCCACACCGGAAAAACTAGAAGATGGAAGCATTTCCTGGTTTGGGTTTAACATGGATATTACTACCCAAAAATTGGCGAGCGAACAAATAAAAGAAAGCGAACTTCGCTACCGCGAACTTTTCGAAAAAGCAAATGAGGGACTCATCATTTTATCCATGGAAGGAAAAATTGTGAATGCAAACCAGGCCTTTGCCGATATGCATGGGTTTACCTTGAATGAGATAAAAAACATGAACATTCACGAGTTGAATGTTTTGAAAGAAAAAACATTTAAAACCCATTCTGACATAAGAGAACGCATTCACAGAGGAGAAACCGTACGTTTTGAAGTTGAACATTATCATAAAGATGGCCACACTATTATCCTAAGCGATACTTCAAGCTTAATCAACTTGGACGGAGAAGACTTTTATCTGGCTTTTCACCAAGACATAAGTGAGCTCAAAAAAAACGAAAAAGCTTTAAAGCAAGCCTCTGAAAACTGGGATAAAACTTTTAACGCTATTAGTGACGGGGTATTTATACTCGATATGAATCAAACCGTTGTTGAATGCAATGTTGCATATCTTAACATGATTGGAAAAAAACGAGAAGAGGTGATAGGTAATACTTGCTATCATTGCAGTCATGACTCGAATTGCAGTATTTCAAATTGTCCATTTATTTTGATGTTACATTCGAAAATGAGAGAGACTATTGAAACCACCTTATTTGGAATGGTCTTTGAAGTTTCCATTGATCCCATCTTAGACGATAATAATGTTCTTATTGGGGGGGTACACATTTTAAAGAACATTCATGAGCAAAAACTTGCACAACAAGCCATTGTGGAAAGTGAAAGTAAGTTTCGCTCTATTATAGAATGTTCTCCAAATCCTTTGGCGTTAAATGATGATGAAGAAAACATTACCTATGTCAATCCTTCCTTTATAAATACCTTCGGTTATACCTTAGAGGATATTCCTACACTTAGTGAGTGGTGGAAACGAGTATATCCTGATCCTGCATACCAAAAATGGGTTGCTCAGGAATGGCTATCCAGATTGAAACAAACAAAACTGACTGGAATAAGATTTGTTCCTATGGAAGTAAAAATAAGGTGTAAAGATGACAGCTACAAATATGCAGTTGTGGGATTATCCCCCTTGGGAAGTTCCTTTATAGATACACACCTAGTGGTTTTCTATGATATTACCGATCGAAAAATATCTGAAGAGGCCTTAAATCAAAAAATTAATGAATTGGAACGTTTCCAAAGGTTAACAGTAAACAGAGAGTTGAAAATGATTGAATTGAAAAAGGAAATCAATGAACTTTGCGTTGAGCTGGGAAGAGAAAAACCTCACAATGTTTTTGAATAAATCAAGAATGCAGCATTGAGATTTGCATAATAATAGAAATTTAATGAAAGAACAACCCATCTCTTTTTATTCTGCCGTTTCAGAAATACTGAATTTCGACCTTACGAAGCTCGATCCCAAATTCGTAAATAAGCTTATTAAGCAAAGGCTCAACTTACACCAATGTCTGGTTACCGATGATTACCTATCCTTATTACAGCACGATACTGATGAATCCAATTTGTTATTTAATTCTTTATCAGTAAATTACACGGAATTTTTTCGAAATTCACTTACTTTTTCAGTTTTTGAACACCTAATCATTCCTTCTTTAGCCCAGGAAATAAAAAAATCGAACCACCACATGGTTCGCGTATGGTCAGCAGCTTGTGCCGGAGGACAGGAGGCTTATAGCATAGCCATGCTGTTCGAAGAATTTAACCGTCAAAACACAGAGAAGCTTAATTATAGAATATTTGCTACCGATCAATCGGCTGAGCAAATTAAAGAAGCCAAATCCGGGAGATACAAAGCGTATCACTTAGATCATATTTCGCAAAAAAGACTGCATCAGTGGTTTATACAAGAAGGAGATAATTTTCTGGTTACATCGGAACTTAAGAAAAACATTAGCTTTTCAACTTTTGATTTATTGGATTCGGATGCCTCTGCTCCCAAGGAAAGCATTTTCGGCGATTTCGACATCGTTTTTTGTGCCAATTTGTTGTTTTACTACAACCTACCCTCTCGCAATTTGATTCTCGAAAAGACAGTTAAGGGTTTACAAAAAAAAGGGTATTTAATTACCGGCGAAACCGAAAGAGATTTTTATTTAAAGAATGGGTTTAGTGAGGTATATTTGCAGTCAGGGATATTTAAGAAAGAAAGAAATGGTAAATGGTAAATGATCAACCCCAACCCCTTGGAAAGGGGCTAAAACAGTCAACCCCAACCCCTTGGAAAGGGGCTAAAACAAAGTCACTAAATAAAAAGGATTTAGTTTTTAAGAAAGAAGAAACAGCAAATGATGAGGATAAAAACAGATATGATTAATAGAATTGGGATATATTTTCAACCCCAACCCCTTGAGAAGGGGCTAAAACATACAAGCCAAACCCCTTGAAAAGGGGCTTAAACAGCATCATCGAATAAAAAATCAAAACATGTATACGACTTTTAATAATGTGCCATACTTAAAAGAAAAAAGGATTTACCTGAGGCAACATATGACAGAAGCAGAATTAGTATTATGGGAAGTATTAAAAGACAAAAAGCTTTGTGGAAGAAAATTTAGAAGGCAGCATAGTATGGGTAATTATATTTGTGATTTTTATTGTTCATCTGAGAAATTAATCATTGAGCTGGATGGAGTACATCATTTCACAGATGAAGGAATCAAAAAAGACACTGAACGCGATACTAGTTTTGCTCAATTAAATAAAAAGGTGCTGCGCTTCGAAAACAAAGAAGTACTCAATCATTTAACAGAAGTATTAAAAGTAATAAAAGCGGAATTTAAGAAATAGACCAAACATCCTGTTTAAGCCCCTTTTCAAGGGGTTGGGGTTAAGAAATTAAAAACACACACTTATAAATAAGCAATCAACATCCACATATGAAAATAAAAAACATAAAAATCGGCAGACAAATTAGCATTGGCTTTATTACCATGATGGTGTTTGTGCTCAGCTTGGCTGTAGTTTCGAACTACCAAAGCGATGAAATTCAAAACCAGTTAGAAATTCTTTACACCCATCCTTTAGTAGTTAGAAGGGCTTTAGGGCTATTTCGCGCAGATTTTATTTCCATACAAAGAGATGTAAAAGACATGCTCATTTGCCTGGATAAAACTGAATATCAAAACAATATTAATCAAATAGAAAATTCTAAAACCAATGCTTTTGACCAAATTGTAATTTTAAAGCAGCATTATTTAGGATCTGCTACTGATATTGATTCCTTGAAACTTGCGTTTATTAATTGGAATTCAATGAACACTGAAATTATTCAACAAATTCAAAATGGCGACAAACAAAAAGCCCTCGATAATGCCAAAAACTTTGGAATTAATAAAAAGAATGCAGATGTTTTGTTCTTTATCCTCCAAAAAATAGATGATTTTGCAATAGCTAAAGGCGATGCCTTGTATTTAAACTCGGTTGAATTAAGCAAAAAACTGGATTTTCAAACTATTATCTTTTTAATCATTATCATTTCTCTATCATTCATCATATATTTCATTTTGCTGAGAAACATAAAAACACCTATCAATGTTCTCAATTTGGCAGCTCAACAATTCGATTCAGGAGATTTTAATGCGCGCTGCACTTATGAATCGATTAACGAGTTTGGTGCGTTAGCAGCTACATTTAATAATATGGTTGCACATATTCAGAAACGAAATGAATTAGATGAAAAAACGGCAAATC
>CAZJBB010000267.1:0-3870 GCA_964543995.1 uncultured Bacteroidales bacterium | reverse complement strand
AGATAGCTTCAGGTGACTGGAGTTCAGACGTGTGCTCTTCCGATCTCCATGCCAACCTCACGTCGATGGCAGCGACCTCGACCGGCCGTTTTGCCCATGGCTCTCCGCAGAGCTGCGCGAACATCGCCACATGCCTTCTCGAATGCCGGCTTGGCCGCTTCTCGGACCCCGCCGAGGTTATCCGGATTCCTTGGATTCGCCCTGAAGACATTGTTGATTACCACGGGCTCGGAATAACGCATTTTAAGATCGATGGACGCATCAATTCCGCGTCCTACAATCTGGAGCGGATATCCGCCTACTTGCGGGGACGTCACGAAGGAAACCTGCTCTATTTGCTGCTTAGAACCGTTCCGCGATATCGCCGGGAACTCTTCGAAGCGCCTGCTGACTTCTACCGGTTCTATGTGGACAACACTTGCTTGGAAGGTTTCGTGAAGCGCATGCCATGCCTGCGACGCGAGATGTCCTGTCGCACCTGCAGCTTTTGCAGCCGGTTCGCCTCGGAGCACGTCATGATGGATGTGGATTGGGCCATGCTACGCAGCGCTGAATTGAACGCTGAAATTGATGAGCGGTATGCACTCGATTGACATCATACGTTGCTGAGGTTATGGATACGACCGGATGCCCTCTGAACGAAACCTGTGAAGCCTATCATCGCTGACGCACGCGCATTGCCGGGAAATGCGCGCCGGATATTCCTGGAGTCGCCGATGGACGCCCTCGTATCGGATTATTGTCTCATTAAGAATGTCTAAGTCGTCGTCCCTGAAAGACCCGCACGATCAAGGAATGGGGCTGGTCTGGGAGCGAACGCTGCTGTATAAAGCGACCGGGAACCGGGCGGCGGACGGTCCGCTCCGACCCTCGCTCTCATATGCCTCGCAGCAATGCTACGTAAACTGAACAGACCAGCGCATAGCCTAGATGACTGCGTCGACTTCACCGATTTGGGTGCGCTTGATCCTGTCGATAAATATGCCTTCGTGTTTGTTTGCCAACGGGGGCGCCTTGAGATTCAATCGCTTCTTCTCGCCGCCTCGCTGAAGCGGAATTTAAAATGCAACTACGAACTCGTGGCGGCGATACCGGCCCCAGCGAGGATCATCGGGACGCCGCGGGATGAATCCTTGGCATTACTTGACGAAATGGGTGTTCGCATCGAAGTAGTGGAAAACGAATTCGTGTCGTGCGCGGGCGATGCGACATCCGCCAATTTGTACGCAAACAAGATCTTCTGCCTGGGCGTGGAGACCACCGCCGACAAACTAGTTTTTCTCGACTCCGACATGCTCTGCTTCAAGGAATTCCGCGGGGACGTCAGATTCCGGATTCCCTTCAATGCCAAACTGGTCGGCATGGCTGGTGTCGTGTCGGCGATCGGGAAGTGGCGCGCGCTTTATGAACTGGTGAACCTACCGTTGCCGCCCATTCGGATGCGAGTGATCGGAACCGAAGAAGGTCTTCCCGATTCCGCGTTCGTGCCGCCCTACTTCAATTCGGGCTTCGTCGCCGTTCAGGCGAGCCTGGCGCAGAGCCTGAGCGACACATGGAAGGACTGCTTTAGGCTAGTGCGCGACAGCGGTCTTCTAGATGAAGCATTCCTGGCGGAACAGGTGTCTCTGCCCCTGGCGGTTCATCGGATGAATTTGGCCTTCGAGGTCCTCAAGGTTGAAGACTTGCCGACCTATCACTATCATCGGCTGGCGCAGCTTGAGGCCGACCCCAGTTTGTTGTGCTTTGCAAGAGACCTCGTCTGCGGCAACGCGGGGCTCCAAAGGATCATCGAGCGGGAGCCCGAGTGGCGATGCCTGTTACCGGCGTAGAGCGGGCGTGACTGCCTCCCCCTTCGTTCTGGATAGCAGCGCTTCTGGCATCATTGCTTTCTGTTTGTTGTGACCGACGCGCTGCTCTGCCTCCAACTCGAATAGTACATGTCCATAATCGCCGCTTCTTTGGCGCTAACCGTCAATGTCTTGCCATCGTACCACAAGCTCCGCGTCGCATCGCATCGCGCGCACCGTTGGAGGTCCTCGAACTGCCGCGCCTTATGTCGGCTGCGAATCATCCTGAAGGTTTCGCCCCTCCAGAGCTCTGCCAGGCGGTTGTCGGTGAGTGAGCCGATGACGCATTCGCCGTCAAAGTCGCAACAACAATAACTGACGCTGCCGTCCAGCAGAATGTTTGCGGCCCGCCACATCGTGGCGCACGGTACGCGGTGTTCATCGTCGACAGGCCTAGCGCCGTTCCTTCCGCCCATGTTGCCGAACGTGACGTACTCGACTTCGTCGACCCGATTCAGCCAGAATTCGCCGATCTCCCGCTTCGTCCGCCGTGCGCTGTCGCTTGCCCGTGGAAGCACCGCACGCACCCTAACGCTGGTGGCAGCCCCGGCAGCGTTGCGGAGACGGACAAATCTCTCGGCGTTGGCAACCAGCCTGTCGAAATCGCCGTTTCTGTGGATCTTCGCATACTGCGCCGGCTTGCCGGAGTTTACGGATAACCGCAAAACGTCGCAGCCGTTTTCAAGCACAGTGTTGGCCATCTCTTCGTCGAGAAGCTGCCCGTTTGTGGAGACCATCACGAAAAATCCCCTAGCCTTTGCCTGACGCATCGCCGAGCCAAGGTGAGGATACAGCAGTGTCTCGCCAACCGTGTTCAGCATCACTTGGAGGACGCCGGCTTCCGACAGCCGTTCCATTGTGAGTTTCAGGACGTCCAACGACATGTCTCCGCGCGCCCTAGTCATTCTGCCGTTGGCGCAGAATGCGCAGTTCAGATTGCAGCGATTGGTGAGTTCGACATTGGCGACGCGCGGGACTTCGTCATCGTCGCAAGCTGGTAACTCGGTCATAGCGGTTCTCTTTGAACAGTAACCATCCTGTAATCGTATCGCAGGCAAGTTCAAAGCGCCACGAGAGATTCTTCGAGATTCCGAAAAACAGACTGATACACCCCCGGAAACTGGGTTAAGAGTACTTCAAGGCCCAAAGCTACAGCAGGTGTGTGGCGCAGCGGTGGAACTCTGTGAGTTGGGCTGTTGTGGCAGGCGGGCTGGGGCGCTGGCTCCGCGGGGTTTCGGTCGCTCCTGGCGAGTACTAGCGGGAAAATTACCCCGTTGTAACGAACACTCCGGATCCTCCGTTTCACCCGCGAACGCTTTCATCAAATGTCCCCGCGCCCAGCACTCGCCGAAAGAAGGTGCGCAGGTAGCTTTCCTCCAACCCGCTGTCTGGGCGAGCCAGAAAATGCTCAAAGAGCGTTTTGGCCTCCAACTCCGGCGCGTCCTCCAACATCCGGGTCACCTCCGGCCAGATCTTCTCCAAAGGATCGGGCCGGCTCCGCCAAGTGTGCTTGGCTTGCAGTTCTGTGGGACACTTGCCCGCTTCGATATATTTGCGTGCGGTTTGGCGGTCCATTTCCGCCTTCATCGCACTGATGCGGATTCCGATGAAAGCGGACACCTGTTCCAATCCATATCGGACACCGTTCCGGGCCTGTCGGACAGTTGTCGGAGCGAAGCGACGCTCTGAGGGAGTCATAAATGGGTGCCCGACAGGAGTCAAGGTTTTGCCACCGGTTTCGTGTTGATTCGGAGCCCCTCCAAGGGGCGACGATTGGATCGTCAACTCCCGGGTGCCATCGCGCCGTCTATTCGGGCGGGCGGTGAGCGGCGGGAACGAACCGGCGCGTTAGCCACTTGGCGCGCGAACTGTTCTTTTTATGGTTTGCCGGGCTTTTGTGATCGAATTCTCGGCTTCATTTTCTAGTTCAGGGCACAGATTTCCCGGGTTTCGACCTTGTATGGGTGTGAGGCACCCGCGGCGGCCCTAAAATGGAAATGTGAAAGTGAATCTAGGATTGCGC
>CAZJBB010000266.1:0-3899 GCA_964543995.1 uncultured Bacteroidales bacterium | reverse complement strand
TACACGGCTCTGAACACTCTTTCCCTACACGACGCTCTTCCGATCTGTCATGGGCAAGCCTTTCTATTATGAAAACGGCAGAAGATCTGAAAAACGACTATTATTATACCTATGTTAATAAATCTGGCCAGCAAATTATACCGGGTTACACTTTCGATAATGTAGCCGTAGATAGTACTCGTCATGAACCCGGTTATATTGATCGTCCTACAGACCAAAGAGTTGTTTTCAATATATTCTTTCAGGACTTCTTACCCAAAAATCCAACTTACAAAGTACATGTAAATTTGGTGTATGGTTCCGGATTGCCCTTTGGTCCTTCAAATTCACAAAAATATTTGCAAACACACAGAATGCCAGCTTATCGAAGGGTTGATATTGGTTTTTCGAAACAATTTATTGGGGAAAGCACCAAATTTTCGAAAAAGAACCCATTGAAAAACATCAAGTCCATGTGGTTCAGCGTGGAAGTGTTTAACCTTTTGCAAATCAGCAATACGGTTTCGTATATTTGGATCACCGATATCACCAATCGTAGCTACCCTGTACCTAATTATCTGACGCCAAGACAATTGAATGCAAAACTTATTGTAGAGTTTTAGTTTTTGACGAAATTTTGATAATTTTACTTTTCAATTAACACCTTTACCTATGAAAAAAATACTTTTCTTAATCGCTCTTAGCACTGTTGGAATTGGAATTTTCGCCCAAATTTCTTTAAAAAAAGGGCCTCTCTACACCAATTATTATCGGATTCCTGAGGCCATTCAAACCGATGAAATTCAGATTTCATTTGAAAATGTGGTATCCAAGTCCACCTATACTAAGTTCAAAGTCAAATTCACCAATAAAACTTCTGACTTCATTATAGTAAAGGGAAATGAAATTGTTTTTAACATTAATAGCCATGAAGCAAAACCGGATGAAAAACCCATGATTATTAAACCTTATGATTCTGATTACAAAGTGTTGGATGTAAAAGGGAGCTTCGAACATTTAGTAGATACTTTTTATGTAGAATTAAAAGGAATTTCACGGTTTTCAGCTACCGGAAAGCCTGAGTCTGCTTCAAACTTTATTTTACCTCCTTCTGTTATGGCTTTTGAGACAGCTAAATTCACATGTAGTATGGTTTCGATAAAGAAAGAAACTTGGGAAACCAATGTGAAGTTCGATTGTAGGTATAGAGGAAACCAAATCGGCTTGATCAACACCAACAATGCAATGATTAAACTCGAAAACGGACAAGAATATGCCACCGCTAAACCTATTTCAAAACCTTACATTCTGTTTCCTGGTGAAAATGAAAAGTTCAGTGCCATGTATGTTATTCCCAAAAACATTGTTGATATGCAATATGCCAATATGCAGATCGTTTGGAAAAGCACTTTTTCAGAATCGACCGAAAACAACTTAAGCTTTAACAAAATTATGTTTGTCATTGACCCAGGATTAACGGTTGGGAAAAACAAATAGACTTTTCAAACGATTTCGCTAATAAAATCGAGTATTTAATCCATATATTTCATTGCTTTGAATCCCATTACCACAGAAGAATTCGAATCCATTCAACAGAATTTCAATGATTTAGTTGAAAAGTGCAAGCCCAATCTTCAGCCAAACGATTTGGAAAAGTTGACCATAGCCTTTAATTTGGCATTTGAGGTTCATAAAGATTTAAGGCGTGAAAGTGGAGAACCCTATATTTTCCATCCATTATCGGTAGCTCATATTGTGGTGCAGGATTTAAATTTGGGAATCACTTCAGCAATAAGTGCCTTAATTCATGAAGTCCCCGGGAAATCGGATTATCATATTGAAAAAATCCAACATTTATTTGGCGAAGAAGTCGCCACCATTGTGGGTTCTTTTAGGAAAATATGCGGGTTAACCACCAAATCGGATAAGGATCAAGTGGAGAATTTCAGGAAATTGATTCTTTCTATTTCAGAAGACATCAGGGTAATACTCATTAAATTGGCAGATAGAGTTCATAATATCAGAACGCTGAGCTCTAAAAAGCCTGCTTCACAGCTTCGTATTGCCCATGAAACCTTTTATTTATATGCTCCATTAGCCCACCGTTTAGGACTGAATAGTTTTAAGTCGGAATTGGAAGATTTATCCTTGCAATATCTGCAACCTAAAGCATATCAATTTATTAAGCAGAAGATCGACGAAACCTCTATTCAGCGGAATCAGTTTATCAGTTCATTTGTTCAACCAATAAAAGATGAGCTTGAAAAAACAGGGCTTGATTTTGAAATTAAAAGCCGAACCAAGTCCATCACTTCCATTTGGAATAAAATGCAAAAGCAAAAAGTTGACTTCGACGAGGTGTATGATTTATTTGCAATTCGCATTCTATTAAATTCTTCGCCCGAAAACGAAAAGCCGGACTGTTGGAAAGCGTATTCTGTGGTCACCAATATTTACCAACCAAATCCTACACGACTGCGTGACTGGATTTCGTCGCCAAAGGAAAATGGATACAGCTCTTTACACACCACGGTAATGAGTAAGCTAGGAAAATGGGTTGAGGTTCAAGTCAGGAGTTTTGCGATGCATGAGGTGGCCGAAAAGGGTTTGGCAGCGCATTGGAAATACAAAGGCGGGAAAAGTGAGGGCATTGAAAATTGGTTAAGAAATGTTAGAGATTTGCTTGAAACACCCAAAACCGGTGAGACAGAGCTATTGGAAAATTTCAAACTCAATTTATATGAAAAAGAAATTTTCGTGTTTACGCCCAAAGGGGATTTAAAAAAGCTTCCCAAAGGATCGACGGTACTGGATTTCGCATTTCAAATCCACACCAATATTGGAGCTAAGTGCGTGAGTGCCAAAGTGAACTATAAATTGGTTCCCTTAAGGCATGTGCTTCAAAACGGAGATCAAGTAGAAATTATCACTGCCAAAAACCAAAAACCCACTTCCGACTGGTTAAATTATGTTATCACTTCGAATGCCAGAGCCCGAATCAAGAAAATTCTTAACGAAGAAAAATTCATTATTTCTGAGCAAGGGAAAGAGACGCTTCAACGCAAATTAAAAAACTGGAAAATCAATTTGAGTGATAAAAAAATCAACGAATTGTTGGCTCATTATAAACTTAGAAATGCGGTGGACTTTTATTACCAGATCGCCATCGAAAAAATTGATGTTTATGAAGTCAAAAGCTTGATATTGGAAGAAGAAATAAAAATTGAAAATCCTGCAGAAAAAGCAAAAAGCACTGTTTCCTCCAATAAATCGAAGGCAAGTGAAGACAGTTTCACTATAGGTGAAAGCAATATCGACAACATTAACTTCAGTTTAGCCCCTTGTTGCAATCCTTTAAAAGGAGATGACGTTTTCGGATTTATCACCATTGGAAAAGGCATTACCATTCATAGGAGTAACTGTCCCAATGCTAAATCTCTATTGGAAAAATTTGAATACAGAGTCGTTAAAATTAATTGGGGAAAAACAGAGTTGGATGAGCAATTTCAAAGCGAAATTCATATTAACGGAGTGGACAGTATTGGTATCGTAAACCAAATCTCCAAAGTGATTTCAAATGAAATGAAGGTAAATATGAAGTCCATTTCCATTCAAACTAACGAAGGCATTTTTAACGGAATCATCAGCCTTTCGGTAAAAAAAGTAAGCAGTTTGGATACTTTAATGGTTAAACTATTAAAAATCAAAGGAGTTCACGGGGTAACCCGGACTTAAGATGTAATTTAGGAATACAAAGTTATACGCCCAATTTTCCTACAAATCATATTTATCCATTAAATAGACTAATGCAGCCATTGCTGCTGCACCGAATTGGAGTTCACGCTTATTTACTTTTTCAAAGGTATCGTTTCCTGAATGGTGGTAATCGAAGTAGGCTTGTGAATTGGTAGAGAGCCCAA
>CAZJBB010000265.1:0-3927 GCA_964543995.1 uncultured Bacteroidales bacterium | reverse complement strand
GGTTCCGCAGCAGGCTCAGTAGTGGCGTATTGCATGGGGATTACCAACATCGACCCGCTTAAGTACAATTTGCTGTTTGAAAGATTCTTGAATCCGGAGCGTATTTCAATGCCGGATATGGATATTGACTTTGACGATGCCGGTCGTGATAGAGTGATAGAATATGTAATTCAAAAATATGGTAAAGACAAGGTAGCACAAATTGCCACTTTTGGAACCATGGCTGCGAAATCAGCCATTCGGGATGTAGCCAGGGTGTTGAAATTGCCTTTGTCCGAATCGGATAAATTGGCTAAGTTGGTTCCAGAAAAAGTGGGAACTACCTTGACGTCTGCTTTTAAAGATGTTCCTGAGCTCTCCACAGCAAGTGAAAAAGGCGATGACCTTACCCGAAAGACCCTTCATTTTGCCCAAAAGCTTGAAGGTTCCACTCGAAGTGTCGGTAAGCATGCCTGTGGAATTATTATAGCAGCCGAATCTTTAATCGACCACGTGCCTCTTTGTACTGCCAAAGACACCAATATGCCGGTGATTCAATATGAAGGCACTTTGGTGGAATATGCAGGATTACTTAAAATGGACTTCTTGGGATTAAAAACCCTTTCCATTATCAACGATGCCTTGGAAAACATCCAAAAACGTTTTGGAACCTTGCTCGATATTGATAAGATTCCCTTAGATGATGCGCCCACTTATGAGCTTTTCAGTAAAGGAGATACCACCGGGGTGTTCCAGTTTGAATCGGATGGGATGCGTGCCTACCTTCAGGATTTAAAACCGGATCGTTTCGAAGATATCATTGCAATGAATGCTTTATATCGTCCGGGACCAATGCAATATATTCCCAAATTTATAAACCGTAAGTTTGGTAGAGAAACCATAGATTATCCTTTCCCCGAAATGAAATTGTATCTGGAAGATACCTATGGAATTACCGTGTATCAGGAACAGGTGATGCTATTATCGCAGCTGTTGGGCGGTTTCAGTAAGGGGCAAGCCGATTCGCTGCGTAAAGCCATGGGGAAGAAGAAAAAGAAAGAAATGGATGAACTGAAAGAAAAGTTCATTATTGGTTGTGGAGAAAATGGTTTTGCTAAAGATATTGTTGAGAAAATTTGGTCGGATTGGGAAGCATTTGCCGAGTATGCGTTTAATAAATCCCATTCTACTTGTTATTCCTATATAGCTTATCAAACCGCTTATCTGAAAGCCAATTATACTGCTGAGTATATGGCTGCAGTGCTTACGAATAAACTCAACGACATCAAGGAAATCTCCATGATGATAGACGATTGTCGTAAGCAGAAAATAGAAGTACTGGGTCCCAGCATCAACGAAAGTGAACTGAAATTTACGGTAAATCAAGGAGGACAAATATTGTTTGGCTTGGGTGCCATCAAAGGGGTAGGAGAAGCCGCAGTGGAATCCATTGTTCAAGAAAGAAATGAGAATGGTCCTTATAAAAGTATTTTCGATTTTGCCCTGAGGGTCAACATACGCAATTGTAATAAACGCTGTTTCGAGGCCATGGCCAAAGCCGGAGCTTTCGACTGCTTTGAGAATTTGCATAGAGCTCAGTATTTTTTCTCGGAAAACAACGATGAAGTAACCTTTATTGAGAAAATCATACGTTATGCTTCCAATGCACAGCAAAAAGCCAATAGCAATCAACAATCTCTGTTTGGGGATACCACTTCGGAAGTGTTGTTGGATCCTCCCATTCCCAATTGTAAGCCTTGGTCGAAGATAGAACAGCTCAAAAACGAAAAAGAAATTACCGGCTTTTACATCTCAGGGCATCCCTTGGATGATTTCAAGCTTGAAATTCAGAATTTTACGAATGTGGGTTTAGGACAATTAAAAGAAGACCTGAAACCTTTGTTGAACAAAGAAATTTGCTTTGCCGGTATTGTTTCCTATGCAAACCACAGAACCAATGCCAAAGGGAATCCATTTGGCTCTTTTGCCATAGAGGATTATAATGAAAATGTGCAACTGACGCTTTTCTCTGACGATTATGTGAAGTTTAAGAATTATCTGGAAGCCGGTTATTATTTGATGATTAAGGGCAAGGTGCAAACCCGTTGGAAAGCCAGCGATCAGTTTGAGATTAAAATTTCTCAGATATACTTATTACAAGAAGTGATGAATAAGTTCGCCACCAAAATCACCGTCTTTATTCCCTTGACCGAAATCCATGCCGATACCACGAAAATGATTAAAGAAACCCTAGAGAACCACTCCGGAAAATGTCCCATTCGTTTTATTGTGGTTGACGTGAAAGAACAGTGCAATATCGACCTGAATTCGAGTAAACACTTTGTGAACCCTAAGACCTTTTTAAGCAGTCTTTCGCAACATCCAAGCCTTAAGTTTAAAATAAATTAAAAATGCACTCAATTTTTAAATTTCTTTGTGTAACTTTGTGTACCTGACACAGGGAAATTATCATTTTATATCGTATTAGAATATTTAATCAAACACATTATATATCATGGCTTTAGAAATTAACGATGGCAATTTTGAAGAATTGGTAATGAAATCTGACAAACCTGTATTGCTCGACTTTTGGGCAGAATGGTGCGGACCATGCCGTATGGTAGGTCCTTATGTGGCTGAACTGGCTACGGAATATGAAGGCAGGGCAGTGGTAGGAAAGGTAAACGTGGATCACAACCCGGAAATATCCAACCGTTTTGGAATCCGTAACATTCCGACCTTGTTGTATTTTAAAAATGGTGAAGTTGCCGACAAACAAGTGGGTGCCGTTCCAAAAGCTACCTTGGCAGCCAAGTTAGAAGCCATTTTATAAGCTGTTTCTTTTATCATAAGAACCTTGAGTATTCAACTCGACAATAGTTTATTGTTTTCATTGGGTTCTCTCGAATTGCTTGCTCGCCAGGCAGTAGAGGGATTTATTACCGGTTTGCATAAAAGCCCTTATCACGGGTTTTCGGTGGAGTTTTCGGAACATAGGGCGTATAATTCCGGTGAGTCCACCCGTTTTATCGATTGGAAACTGTTTGGTAAAACCGATAAGCTGTATGTGAAGCGCTTTGAAGAAGAAACCAATTTGAACTGTCAGTTGGTGATAGACGGTTCTTCTTCCATGTATTTTCCTATATTAGAGAATGCAAAAGAAGGTAAGTTAAATAAGATTTCCTTTTCAGCGGTGGCGGCGGCCTCTATTATGTTGCTGCAAAAGAAACAAAGGGATGCTACCGGCTTAACGGTGTTTTCCGGTAATATTGACCAGCATTTTAAAGCCCGATCGACCCCTCAGCATTATAAGTTGTTGCTTTCGCAAATGGAGCAACTCCTCTTGCCATATAATAAAGAGCAAAAAAAAGAAAGCAAGATTTCCGAAGCCTTGCATACCATTGCCGAAAACATACATAAGCGCTCTATGGTCATCATTTTTAGTGATATGATGGATCAGGTTCAGCAGAAAGATCAGTTGTTTAGCGCTTTACAACATTTGCGTCACAATAAGCACGAAGTGATTTTATTCCATGTTAAGGATGAAAATCTGGAGTACCAACTCGATTTTGGAAATCGCATGTACAAATTCATCGACATGGAAAGCGGGGAGGAGCTAAAGCTGAATCCCTTGGAAGTGAAAAAGAAATATATTGAGGAGCTTCGACAATTTAAGAGCGAAATCAAAATGCGGTGCAACCAATACCGTATCGATTTTGTAGAAGCGGATGTAAATCAAGGGTATCGACAGATACTGATGCCTTGGCTGCTGAAACGGCAGGCGCTGTATTAGGAGACGGGAGACGGAAGACCGAAGACGGAAGACGGAAGACGGAAGACGGGAGACGGAAGACAGAAGACGGAAGACCGAAGACGGGAGACTGAAGACTGAATGTCCATGCCTGAATAAGGTTGACCGTTTATGGAGAGGACCAAATGGGAAGGTTT
>CAZJBB010000264.1:0-4032 GCA_964543995.1 uncultured Bacteroidales bacterium | reverse complement strand
GATAGCTTCAGGTGACTGGAGTTCAGACGTGTGCTCTTCCGATCTGTGGACCCGAAGTCTCTGGCGGCCAACGAAATGCTCGGTCGTTTCTACATCAATACTCGCAAATTCAATCAAGCCCGGGCGAACCTGTTGAAAGTTTACCCTGCCAAGCCCGACACCGCCCTCCTGGTGGCTATCAGCTTTGATCTGGAAAAAAATACTAATTCCGCCGTGCTTTGGGCGGAGCGGGCGATTCCGGCCATCCGGAAAAATCTCGCCAGATCCGCCGCCAAATCCAGCGCCACTGAACGCCTGAGCCTGCTTCAGGCTTTGTCGATCAAGGCGAAATACGCGCCGTTGCCCGACCCGCTCGAACGCGCCATGCTTAGCAGCACCAACGCCGCCCCGCAAGACGCGCCGCCGGTCTGGCTTGATCTGGTGCGCAGCCTGGTGAACTCGGAAAAGTATTCATCCGCCCTGGCAACCCTGGATCATGCGGCGATGGTTAGCCCCAGCCCGGTTTATCCGCCGGTAATCGCCGATGTTTGTGCTGCTTGGGTGGGGAATTTTCCCCGCAACCAAAACGCCGAGCGGCTGAAGGTTATACAAAAAGGATTGGCCAACGCGCCGCGAAATTTGAAGTTAAGATGGCTGTTGATTCAGGCGACCCATGCGCGGGATGATTCGGGCGCGGTAGCCCAAAATACGCTCGCGGCGGAAATGGCTGCTGTTCCTGGTCAATCTGCTGCCTTTTGGCATTTTCTCATTGCCACCGATTGCCGCGGACGCGGTGACCTCCCGGCCGCTCGCCAGCATCTGCAAGCCGCCTATGAACTGTCGCCGGACATTCCCGAAATTCAGAATGACATGGCTTGGGAACTCCTCTCCGGCAATTCGCCGGATTTGGCCCGCGCCCTGAAACTCGTTCAATCCGCGTTGGAAAAATTTCCCGATAACCCCAATTTTCGCGACACTCGCGGCCGGGTTCTGGCCAAGCTTGGCCGCCCTGCCGAAGCCGCCGCCGACCTGGGCTTTGCCGCCAACCATCTCACCGGAACGGATGCCAAGGAAACCCTTGCCCTGCTGGCTCAGGTCAATGCGGCGATGGGCAATAAGCCCGCCGTGTTGCCGAAAGCCGCCACCGCATTGGATAACATCCCCAAACGGCTCGGCCAGGTTCACAACCTGTTGGCCGAGGGGAAATATGCGGCGGCACTGGAGACCCTCGACCAAGGCATGGCGATCAACCCCAATCCGGCTTATGCCGCCGCCATTGCCGAGGCTTGCGTTACTTCCGTTAATAAAATCCCGCCGGCGCAAAAAACCCGCCCTGCCGAGCGGCTGCGGCTTATTCAGAAAGGACTTGGTCAGGTGCCGGAGCATCTGAAACTCCGCGTTTTGCTTGTCCAAGCCGCTTACGCCTCCACGGAGGCTGCTCCGGCTGCAAATAAGCTGCTGGATCAATTAGTCTCAGCTTCCACCGGAGATTCGGCGGCCGGATGGCAACTTCTTCTGGGTCAGGAAGCCCGCAGCCGTGGTGACGCTGCTGTTGCCCGCCAACACTTTCAAACCGCATGCAAACTTGCCCCCTACCTGACCCAGGCCAAATATGAATTGGCGGCCATGCTCGCCGCCGGCCCGCGTTCGGATTGGGAGCTGGGCGTGCAGTTGATGAATGCCGTGGTGGATGAATTTCCCACCCGGCCTGACTATCGCCAGATGCGCGGGCTGCTTCTATTCCGCTTGGAACGCCACGAAGCAGCGGTGGTTGATTTGAAGCTGGCCGTTGACCACATCCCCCATTCTTCCGAGACCCGGCTGGCTCTGGCCAAAGCATATGACGCGCTGGGCAAAACCCAATTGGCCGAACAGCAGCGCCGATTGGCCAAAATCGGCACCCCGGCGCAATGAATTCATCGCTTAACGCATTAATTCCATCGCTTACTGCAATTTATATTACAATTCATTGACATTTTTCAATAAAAATTATATTTTTCTAACAGTTAACAAAAAATCCGAACAAAAATATTATATGAAAACACTCAAACACATTATTGTCTTGGCCGCCGCCCTATGCGCTGTCAGCGCGCAGGCACTACCTTCTTTTAGTTTGGCAGCACCTTCTACTGTATCGACCACAGTCGGTGGAAGTGGTTTTTCGGTTTTTACTTTGACTGTCAGAGGAAATACTTATTTTGATGGCTTTGGCGCCCCATATAACGAAAACCCGTCTGCGGTATTTAATGGTATTTTTTCGGTGGTTTCATTTGATGCTGCCCATTCATCATCCGCCCTAGCCGGATTTGGTGGTACAGGTACTGCCTTTAGTGCCCCTCATCAAGGTGGTTATCTTGTGGGTGCAGGTACTTATGATTTAGCAATTTCATGGACTGTCAGTGGTAGTACTACGCCTGACTTTTATGTCGCTGGCCTTGGAGCAAATGTTGTGGGATATACCAGCGGCAACTATTTAACTTCTGGCTTTAAATATACTGCTTTTGATGTCGCTGCTGCCTCCGTGCCCGAGCCCTCGCAGGCCATTGCCGGATGCATGCTTTTGGGCTGTGGCGGCTTGGTCTTTGTCAGCCGTCGCTTTGTCAAGAAGCAGGCCAAATAATTTTCTACAGTTAGTGGGTGGTTTTCATTTTTGAACCCGGGCTGATAACAGCTCGGGTTTTTTTATGCCCATTTCACCAGCCCCAAAATGCCGCCAGAATCCCGCCAGTCGCCCTCCGGCTTCGGTTTTCAGGTTAAGCCCGCTGCGGGTATGAATAATAATGTGGAAGCGACGCGTCCCGTCGCTTGTGCGGAGGCTTGAAACCTTTGGTAATAACGGGTGGGTGGGCGTCGTCGCCACGGGTTTTATGGGGTCTCAAAATTTATTTTTTACTTGCCTGACTTCGGCTTCGGGCGGAATCTATTCCCAGTTCTTTGAAGTAGAAGTGGATGTATCGTCGGCGTTTTCCGCTTTATTACCGATCTAGTTGCCTTGGCATCTGGTTTTGGTTGGGAAACCTTGGCGACTTGAGCTAGGTCGCTCCGGTTTCAGGTTTCCAAAATGAACCGGGAATTTGATTATTGGGGTTTATCCTGTAAAGTCGTTTACTGGTAAAGAAAATGGTAAAGTTTTTCGGTGGGGCGAGCGTCCTCGCGAGCCGTCATGGCTCGTGTGACGGACACCTTCTGCCCCACGGGGGGAGAAGGCCAGGATGAGGGGGCAACCGCGCAATACTTTACCGCCCAAAATTTAAAAAATGGTAAAGAAAGGGTAAAGTTTTGAGTGCTCTATCAAGCACTTGCAACAATTGCCCCTGATCCTGGTAAAGTAATTGGTAAAGAAAACGTGGCGCCCTCTTCCCGCATTCAGCATCCAGTTTCCAGCGGAGCGGCGATAGCTCTTTCCGGGTCACTTTCCCATCGTTTTGATTCGCAGCACCCGGTTATTCCAGGTATCAGCGATGTAAATATCGCCGGTGCGCGGATGCGTGAGGACCCCGTGCGGATGGTTGAGTTGCGCCTCAACGGCGTTGCCGGGCACTCCGGCGGCGCCTTTCTCTCCGGTGCCCGCGAGGGTGAGCAGTCGTTTTTCGGCAATGATGAAGATGCGTATGAGACAGTTGCCTTCGTCAGCGATGAGGATGTTGTCATCGTGATTTACCCAGAGATGTTTCACCCCCTTCAGCGGCGGTTCCGCCGTGGCGTCTTCGAGAAGGATGGATTTGCCGTCGACACCCAGTTTTCGAACGCCGCGGGTGGCCGCAATGAAAAGGTTTCCCTTCGAGTCCACGGCTTGCGCCCGGCTTCCCGGGATGCCTTGAACGGTATTGATGATGCCGGTCTTCATCTCCACAACGCGGATGGCCCGGCTGAAGCCGCCGAGATAAAGCTTCGTGTAATCGCGGTTGAAGCAAAGGCAGGCGACCCCATCAAGGTCAGCGTTCGCTGCCGGGCCGCCATCGCCCGTGAACCCCTTCACTCCGGTGCCCGCAAACGTTGTGGCGACAAGATCGGAAGAGCACACGTCTGAACTCCAGTCACCTGAAGCTATCT
>CAZJBB010000263.1:0-4052 GCA_964543995.1 uncultured Bacteroidales bacterium | reverse complement strand
TCCAGTGCAAGAAATTATTCGAAAAAGGATAGCTTAATAGATATTTGTAAAATTAACACGAGATGGAAGAATATAAAGTAGCAAATGCTACAAAAATAGCACGACGAAGCAAATGCTTCGCCGAGTGGAGAATCTTTCCAATGGGATTGATTCTCGTAATTACTTCACTTTTAAGTTTTGGACAATCGAGACAGGAAAAGACTGAAGCAATTATTAAGAAATTGAGCATTGTTAAGAATCAGAAAATGAATTATAAGTTTCAGTTAGAATCTATAAAGCATCAAGCTATAGGGAATGATAGTGTTAAGATCCTTAATTTAGAAAAGAAATTGACTGATGATGAAATTCTTAAACGGATTAATTCAGCTTTTAAAGAGGGATTTGGCGATGAAGATATTAATGACATTTTCATTTTCATTCATACAAGGGCTTTTGAAAAGATAATGGGTTCAGATGGCACCTATAAGCTTATTGCTTCTCAATTTATTGATATAGACAATGAAATTTTGGAAATAACAAATAACTTCAGCAAGACTAATAAAAAACCAATTAAGAATTTCGAGCCGATTCCTGTGGATAAAGTGGATGGTTTTTATGCAACAGTTGGATACACTGTCTTAACAGAAGACAAAGACATAAAGTTGGAAGATAATCCATCTCTGACCCTAAAAGACATTTTAGAAATCAAAAAGGAATACAGTAAATACAACGATAATAGACCGGAAATTAGCATTGTTCTGAAAAAAGAGGGGGCTCAAAAGTTTTATATACTAACAAAAGAGAACCTCGGAAAACCAATAGCAATTGTAATTGGAAAAAAAATCGTTTCAATACCTAAAGTTCAATCTGAAATTATGGACGGAAAAGTAAATATAAGTGGAAATTTTACTGAAAAGGAGATTGATAGCATGATTGAAAAACTAAAAGGAGAATAAAAACTATCGCCAATCGAATGAGATGGAAGAATATAAAGTAGCAGATGCTACAAAAACAGCACGACGAAGCAAATGCTTCGCTGAACGGAGTCATTTGTAAATAACTATTTTCTTTTGTAATTCACAATTTGAAGTGCTCAATTTTACTAAATAAATTCCGGCTTCATAAGCTGACAAGTCGCTTTCAAAACTCCCTGCTTGCATGCCATTAAAGGTAGTGGAATACACTTTTAACCCCATAAGATTAAAGATTTCGATTTTCCCGTTTTTTGATTCTTTCAAATTAAAATCAATCGTAAAACGACCCTTACCGGGGTTAGGAAAAACAAACATCTCGTTTTTAGAAATAAGTCCGAGATCGTTTGTTGAATTATTTATGCCAACGGTAAATTGCTGATAAATTTGTCCACCAAAATCGGTCCCAAAGGTTTTAATAATCCCAATAGTGGCTGCCTGACGAAACCTGAGATAACCACTCCCTTGGTCCGTATTAGCCCAAAAGCTCAATCCATCTTCGCCTGAATCCAGTAAATTAAATTCATAACACCCATCTGTTAAGTGCAAGGTGTCTTTATAAAGCGTATTGGGCGATAAATTATGTCGAAACAAAATAACATTTCCGGCATCATCTTTAACTGTATACTGATTTTCGTTGGCAAAAGTATTGGTCTTCAACTCTATTACAAATTCAGAAGGCATCAAAGCAGGGTAAGCATAATTACTCACTATGGTATTGTTATTTGGATACTGATCGACACCCCCGTTGGGTTCACTCAGGCTCACTGTAAATTTCGTGGCACCATGTACCCAGTTAATAGAACCCAGTGTGTCTGTTTCTGATTCACAAAAAGCAAGATTTCCTGTCCAGTTATACACTGATGGAGGAGCTCCATCCAATCCATAGGTGATTTTTAGGCTGGTAAGTGCTTGGCTTCCTGTGTTCTTGATAACGATAATTGGATGAGAACAAATTGGGTTTTGGCGTAAAAACATTTGATCGGAACTAGGTGAAATAATATTTTCCAAACAAGCATCCAAGGAAAAGTTAGGAGGGCCATAAGTCACTAATTGGTCTTCAATTTGATAATTATCCCACCCACTTGTATTGTTGTATATTTCCACATCATGATCGAGTGTTACTGAATCTCCGGGAGTTACAAAAGGAGTCAGTTCCATATCGTAAGTCCAAACTTCTGCACCGGGACACCAATTGGCTCTGTCATACACCCACGTTCCACCTTGTGGATACAAAGGGTTAACATCACAATTATTTCGCCAAACAAGTTTGTTGTATTCTGTAGTTCCGTTCACTTTATAATAATGATGTTTAGCACAAAATTCAGCGCAATTCTGAGGAGTGTCCATACCATGACCTGTAACCCTTGATTTCCATCTAACTCCGGAAATATGAGGAGGAATCTGCCTCCTTAATGGTAATAAATGATTATCGATAGGATCGTTTGCCAACCCAAAATTATAAGTTCCCGAGTACAAATTCTCAATGGAAAGTACATTCCGCGGTGGAATTCCTTTAATCATGATAAATTTCATATCGAGAAGTTCCTGCCAATTCCCTGCAGCCAAATGAACACTATCGTGTAATTTAGTTCGGTAGTCGCTTACATCAAAAGTCCAGGTCCAACCATTCCCTAAACTTAAATTATTGCCATAAGGGGTAATGTAACGAGCCATTTCATAGCGCTTTACCTGAGGAAAAATAGTATAGTAATGGTAATATTTCAAATATTTGACTGCATCCGGTAAACTCAATACAGAATCAATAGCATTTCCCAATGAATCAAAAGCATAATGGTAATTAGGCTCCCAAACAATGAGGGTGTCGGTAGGAGTGCCGGGGTGGATTAAACTGTCGTTATACTCAACAATCACAATCGGGTTTTTGATCACTGAATCGACCACCAACACAGAGTCAACATGAGCGTTAAAAACACCTTGTTCAAATTTAACGTTAGGTCGAATATGAGAAATGCTGTTATATGAGTTATAAAGCTCGTTTGAATTCTTTAGTGGATTGGTAGCACCGGCCAAAATACCCGGTGAATGGTTTCCGGGAGCAGCATCGGAAACATACAGGTTGTTACCATCATTAAAATCGTAGTATAATATCAAATTCTGATTTAAAGGAGCATAATTAATTTGACCCGAATTATAAATATTCTGAATAGTCGCTCCGTTAATTTCGGTATTAAATACTGCAAAATTATCCATTCTTCCTTCATAAGATGCCGATCCTGACCAATTCCCTTTCCCTAGCTGAAAAGATTTGATGTTTTTCATTCGCTTGGTCATTCCGGTTCCGCTATGCCAAAGATTGCCGTTTAAATAAATTTTCATAGTACCACTTGCCACATTTTTGGTAAAAGCCCAGAAATTCCATTGTCCTTTAATTTGAGGGGTTGATGCTATTTTATAAATACGGTCATAACTTCCTCCGGATGACCCGGCATCCCAGTATATATTGCTGTTTGACCAGGGAAGATGAACATTAAGAATCCGATTGCCTGTGCTATCCACCGCTTCGAAACAAGTTCCATCCTGAGGTTGGAGATTTGGGGTGCCAAAAGCCCAAAATGTTACCGTGATAAATGAATCTAATGTAGCAATTTGGTCGTTAAGGGGAACCGAAATTATTGAATAATCGTGAAATGAAGCAACCCTATCGTTCCCTCTGTTTTCCATGCTTGAAGCAAAAGGCAATGAGTCGGCTTTTACAATGTTGTTACTTTCTATATTCGTATTATCGTATGAAATTGATAAAAGAATATTAGAACTGCCATCCCATAAAATTGAATTTGTAAATGCTATGCTATTCCATGCTGTATCATTAAACAAAGTATTCTTATTGTACAATTCTATAAAACCTGTGTCACTTGCTGTTTGAATGGATAAAGAGTCCATTGAAGTGAGTTTACCCATTATTTTTAAATTCCTGAGACTTCCGCCCAGGGTTTGCAAATAAAATTTCATTCCGCTTATATTAGCAGCGGTTACACCATTTGCGGAAAGTTCGTTCGATTTCCATAAATATTGCGTTTTGGAGACAGCTGCCGAGATCGGAAGAGCACACGTCTGAACTCCAGTCACCTGAAGCTATCT
>CAZJBB010000262.1:0-4058 GCA_964543995.1 uncultured Bacteroidales bacterium | reverse complement strand
TAATAGAAAGCAAGGGTGGAAATGCCCTTGCTTTTTTTTGTGACTGAAGAAGACGGAAAAGAAGGAAGTTTGAAGACAAAAAAAGACGGAAGTTTGGAGACGGAAGACAGAAGATTATCGTATTTTTGTTGTTATAAAATAATACATCGCATGAAAATAAAAATATTGATTCATAAAGATGAAAAGAATGGATTTTGGGCAGAAGTGCCTTCATTACCAGGATGTTATACACAAGCAGAGACCATGGATGAATTATTGCCAAACTTACATGAGGCTGTAGAAGGCTATTTGAAAGTTAAGGAAGATGAAATGATGAATTCTGAAAAAACACAAATACAGATTAAAGACGAATCTTTCAAAGTCTTAGAAATCGTTGTTTGATGAAAACGGTCAGTGGGAAAAGATTATGCAAAATCCTTGAAAACAAAAGCTGGTTGCTTAAACGGATTAATGGAAGCCATTTTATATACAGCAAAGCAGGATTTGATGAACTCCTTGTGATTCCTGTGCATAAGAATGAAGATTTAAAATTGGGTCTGCTTAAAAGTGTAATGAGAATTGCAGACATCCAAGAAAATGAATTATAGCCTAAGTCTTATATATCCATAACATCGAAACATAGGGTGTTCTTTAAAACAATAGGATAAAGGGAATGAATAAAATCGCAGATTTTACTCATCAGACTCCCCCGGGCCTAATTTTTTAATTAATTTACCGGATGCTGAGAAATAAAACTTGGTAATGGGGTCTTCTTTAGTGGGTTTCTTTTTTTCGCTAACTTCCACATAAAACATGTTTTTCTTATCTGCTTTTTGAATCGATTCGCACTTCATGATTTTATAGGTTTTCATGGTTTTCGAAATCCCAGAGGTAATAAAGGAAGGTACTGATTCTTCTTTTACCGGGGTGGTGGTTTGAATCCAATTGCCTTTGAGCGAAATGTCTACTTTGTACTTCATGCCATTATACTGGAAAGTTGCAGAACACAAGGTGTCTTCTGTTTCCCATTTAACGGCAGCAGCTTTGGCATATTTTCCCTTTAAGGTTTGGATCACGGCACTGGGTATGTTTGATTTTTCTTCTTTTTCCTCAGTTTTAGCATCCTCTTTAACAACGCTTTCGTTATCGTTAGGGCCGATAGATTTAATCAGTTCCCCTTTTGAATCAAAAAACAATTGGGTTTCAGCTTGTTTAACCCCTTCTTTTCCCACTTTAATGAAATAACCTAAGCCAAAATCAGGATCTTCAATCGACATGGATTTTTTGATTTTATAATCGGCAGGAAACGTTTTCTTGATGTAATTCATAATGGGCGTGGGAAGTTCTTTAACATTAATCTTTGATTCGGTAGCTACCGATTCGTCAATCCCTTTGGAGAGTTCTTTTTCATACTCACTGTTGAATTTATTATCGAGGGAGGAAGTAGTTTCTTCTACTTCTTTTTCTTCAACGGCATCGGGTTCAATCAGCTTATCTAACCTTCCTGATTTATCAAAGTAAATTTGGTAAATGCCCTTCTTTTTTACTGAAATCTTTACGAAATAATAGTTGTTTTTATCACTTCTAACCACTTTTTCAGCATACACAATTTTGTATTTATCGAATTTTTTATCCAAATAGCTAAATAAGGGTTGATATAAATTAGCCTCTGTCATTTGGGTTTTGGTAACCAAAACTGCCCCCGTGGTGTCCATTTTGATAGAAGTTTTTTGTTCGTGAAAAACAAAACTACAGCCAAACTGATCGTTGGGTAAAGTATCCCATTTGGCTTCTGTTGCCCTAGGGAATTTTTTGCCAAAAATGGCCCTAACTTTAGCAGGAATCAATGATTCACTTACTGATAAATTTTCCACTTTTTTCTTAGATGCGGTCCCTTTTGATGCAGTATTTCCTTTGGTGGTAGTGTTTCCTTTGGAAGCGGTGTTGCCTTTTGAAGTATTGCTTTCCTTGTTTGTGCTTTTTTCTTTAGATGAAGATTTGGTTTTGTTTTTTGATTTGGATTTATCGTCTTCCTCTTCATCATCGCTGACCTTGGTTTCTTTTTCTTTGGTCTCTTTTACTTTGGTCTCCTTGGTTTTGGATTCTTTAGTCTTGTTTGCTTTAGAGTTTTCAGTAGTGGATTCCTCCATTTTTATGGGGGTAGGATCAAATTTATTAATCAATGCACCTTGAGAGGAAAAGGTTAATTCTGAAGGTTTATCTTGATTTACACCCTCTTTTTTTGTTTTAATAAAATAATAGCTTGTTGTACCGCTTTTTTCATGAAATTCTGCTGCAGAAATTTTGTAATTTGCAGGATAGTTTTCTTTGAGGTAAGTTAAAATGGGACCCGGAACTTCTTTTCCATCAACATTATAAGTGGTTTGCACCCATTCGCCGGCAGAAGTAATTTCTACTTTCCCGTTTTGGCCTTCATCTTTTACGTTTGCCACAAAGTTATCACCCGATTTTTCCCAGGATTTTACTTTGGCTGTGGGGTACTGATTTTCGAGTGCTTCTGATACCACCTTGGGAACTTCTTTTACTTGTTGTGCGAAACCCATTAAGGAAAACAAAAACAAAAGGCAAGCTGCAATTATTGATTTCATGTTATTTTTTTAAGTGCGACAATTTATTTAAAGTCAAGTGATTATAAGATATTGTATGCATTATAAAGCAAAAGTAGTATTAAATTCTTTCGAAAACAAAGTTTCAACCCTATCCGGACCAATGGAAATGGCACCTATGGGCATTGAAATGCTACTCTCAATGTATGCTCTGTATTTTTCGAAGGCCAAAGGGAGCGCATTGAAATCAATGACGTTCGCCAAAGAAGCGTTCCATCCCGGAACATCTTCATATATAGGACTTACATTGCCATTCATGTCAAAAGGAAGTTCATGGGTGTTTTCATCATTTATTTTATACGAATTACAGACCTTAAGGGTTTCAAAAGAATTCAATACATCGGCCTTCATCATAATTAAATCCGTAACACCATTGAGCATGATTGCATATTTTAAAGCTGGTAAATCAAGCCAACCACATCTTCTGGGTCGTCCGGTTGTGGAGCCAAATTCTCTTCCTTTTTCTCTTAAAAGTTCTCCGTCTTTATCAAATAGTTCGGTGGGAAAGGGCCCGCTTCCCACTCGGGTGCAGTAGGCTTTAAATACGCCAAGTACCCGACCTATTTTGTTAGGCGAAATTCCTAAACCTGTGCAAACGCCTGCCGAAATGGTATTGGAAGAAGTTACAAAAGGGTAGGAGCCAAAATCAATATCCAACATACTGCCTTGAGCCCCTTCAGCTAAAATTCTTTTATTCTGCAATAATTGTTCGTTGAAAAAATACTCGCTATTGATGAAGCTAAACTTTTTTAATAAATCTAATGCCTCGAACCAAAGCTTTTCATAAATATCAAAATTGACACCATCTAATTGAATTTGCGATACATCAATGTTGAAACTCTCAATAGTTTGTAAGTGCTGCGATTTCAGCTTGTTGTATTTTTCATCAAACCCACTTAATTCCAAGTCACCCACACGGATTCCAACTCGGGAGACTTTATCGGTATATGTTGGCCCAATTCCCTTCAGCGTGGATCCAATTTTTTGATCACCTTTTGCTTTTTCGTTGCAAGCATCCAACAATCGATGCGAAGGTAAAATTAGATGTGCTTTACGGGAAATGAAAAGATTCTCGAAGGGGTTTATGTTGCTTTCCAGTAACTTGTGGATTTCTTTTTGGAAAATGAAAGGGTCGATAATGACTCCGTTTCCAATAACGTTTAAAATATGTTGGTGAAATATTCCTGACGGGATGGTGTGCAATACATGTTTTTGTCCATTAAATTCTAACGTGTGTCCTGCATTTGGGCCGCCCTGAAACCTTGCCACCACATCGTATTGCGGAGTTAAAACATCAACAATTTTTCCTTTTCCTTCGTCTCCCCATTGAAGACCGAGAACTACATCTATCATCTCTTTTTATTTAGCTTTTAGAAATTAGATCGGAAGAGCGTCGTTGTAGGGAAAGAGTGTTCAGAGCCGTGTATATCTCGGGGGTCGCCGGAGCAATAA
>CAZJBB010000261.1:0-4071 GCA_964543995.1 uncultured Bacteroidales bacterium | reverse complement strand
CTTCCTCATTTTAGGTGCCGCATACGGTGCTAAGAAAAAAATGAATCAAGAATAATCTAATTAAGGATTTTACTTCAAATTTAAAAACTCGGAAATTTTCCGAGTTTTTTTTTAATTTAAAGTAAGGTAAGGTTCTAATTTTGCATACAATTCCTTGTACATTCCACTTATCAACTGAATTTGCTGTAAAGAGGTAAAACGTCCATTTAACTTTCTATAATTGATAATGGATCGAGCTAAATAAAAATCGATATAGGGATGTTTCATCAAGCTTTTAATATCCCCTGCATTAATATTTATTTTCCGGATTAATGATGGATTAACAGAAACAGACCCATAAATTTTATTCAACCTAACAGAATCCATTCCCCATACCTCCAAAAGCTGATTTTTATGATAAAAGCCTCCGAGCTTTTCTCTATATTTAACAATGCTTTTAGCAAATCCACTTCCAATGCCTTTTAGGAGGACCAGTTCTGATGTATCTGCAGAATTTAGTTCTATATGGATTGGTGCTTTTTTTGCATAGTTTTCTTTAACATAAAAGGTATCTTTTCGAGATTCAGGGATGGTTATAAAAGGCTCCAAAATGTCATATTCTGCCTGCGAAATACTATATATTTTTTTAAGATCTTCTTTTTTATAGAATTTGCCCCCTTTTTCTTCGTAATGCAAAATTGTTTTTATCTGATTTTTACTTAAACCCAATTGCTTCCATTTTTCAGGTGATAAGTGATTTGGATTAAAATTAAAAGGATGGAGTTCAGAATTTTTATTGGATTTCTCATAATGTTTATTATCTGCTTCTTCCTTCCTCTTTTCATCTATTCTTTCAAGAACAAGCCCTTTTTGAAATTCAGTAATTTCATTTTTAAATAGATTAAAATCCATTTGCTCCGGTGATTTTAACTGAGTATAGATAAAAGATATTACCCATGAAATGATTGTAATACCGATTAAAATTAAAATACCATTATGTTCGGAGCGATTTAAAGTGAAATATCGCTTTAGTTGAAAAATAAGATTTTTTATAGCATTCATAGCAATATATACTTTTACTCAAAACTAAAATGGAAAAAATTAAAACTCTTTTATTGAGAAGTCTATTTTTTTTGCAAGAATCGGATGCCCTAAAATCTTAATCAATATTGTGATTTTTAAGTACAAAAACCTTGATAAATAAAGAGATAGAACCCTTATATTAATAATATTATATTGCAAAATTGAAATCTTTATTGTATGTTTGCAAAGATTTTAACAGACCTTTTATACTGAAAATGTTATTAAGGTTTTTGTTTTGCCTTTAATTCCAAATAATTACAAATTAAATTTTAAACGACATGTTGTTTGATTACGAAATGATTAAGAAATACTACTCTGAATTGCCAACAAAAGTTTCCAAAGCAAGAAAAGTTCTTGATCGTCCATTAACATTGTGTGAAAAGTTGTTATACAGCCATTTATACGAAAATAATTTAGAAAAACCCTTTCAAAGAGGCAAAGATTACGTAGATTTTGCTCCTGATAGAGTTGCCATGCAAGATGCCACAGCTCAAATGGCATTATTACAATTTATGATGGCAGGTAAAAGCACCACAGCGGTTCCATCCTCTGTTCATTGTGATCACTTAATCATGGCAAAAACAGGAAATGTCGAAGATTTGGCCGTTGCAAAAGATACAAACAAAGAGGTCTATGACTTTTTAAGTTCCGTTTGCAATAAATACGATATTGGATTTTGGAAGCCCGGTGCCGGCATCATTCACCAAATTGTGTTGGAAAACTATGCTTTCCCCGGTGGAATGATGATAGGAACCGATTCTCACACACCCAATGCAGGAGGCTTAGGAATGATTGCCATTGGTGTTGGGGGTGCTGACGCAGTTGATGTTATGTCTGGAATGGGATGGGAATTAAAGTTTCCGAAAATTATTGGAGTTAAACTCACAGGAAAACTCTCCGGTTGGGCCTCTGCAAAAGATATCATCCTGAAAATTGCAGGTATTCTTACTGTAAAAGGTGGAACAGGTTGTATTGTTGAATATTTTGGTGAAGGTGCTAATTCTCTTTCCTGTACAGGAAAAGCTACCATTTGTAATATGGGTGCTGAAATTGGGGCAACTTGTTCCCTTTTCGCCTATGATTCTGCAATGGAAAAATATCTGAAAGCTACAGGCAGAGAGGAAGTTGCTTTACTTGCAAGTCAAAACATAGAAAATCTTAAAGCAGATAGCGAAGTATATGCAAATCCATCAGAATATTATGATCAACTTATTGAAATCAATTTATCCGAATTAGAACCCTACATTAATGGTCCTTTTACTCCGGATTTAGCAACTCCTATTTCAAAAATGAAAGAAGAAGCTGTTAAAAATGGCTGGCCAACAAAAATTGATGTTGGTTTAATAGGTTCTTGTACCAACTCTTCTTATGAAGATATATCCAGAGCAGCTTCCATTGTTCATGATGCCGTTCAAAAGAATTTAACTGCCAAAGCTGAATATACAATTACCCCGGGCTCGGAGCAAATTCGCTCGATTTCAGAAAGGGATGGCTACTTTGATACTTTCAAGAAAATTGGGGGTACCATTTTCGCAAATGCATGTGGATCTTGCATTGGTCAATGGAGTAGAGCCGGTTCCGAAAAAGGAGAAATCAATTCTATTATTCATTCATTTAATAGAAATTTCGCCAAACGTGCCGATGGGAACCCCAATACCCACGCATTTGTTGCTTCCCCAGAAATTGTAACAGCCTTAGCCATTGCCGGTGATCTTACCTTTAACCCCCTTACGGATAAACTTATCAATAAGGATGGCATTGAGGTTATGCTAGATGAGCCTAACGGATATGATTTACCACCCAAAGGTTTTGGATCAGTAGATAATGGTTATCAAAAATCGGATAATAGTGGAAATGTAGAAGTGGTGATTGATCCATCTTCAGATAGGCTTCAGTACCTTACTTCTTTCGAAGAATGGAATGGGAACGACTTTAACTCCCTCCCTCTATTAATTAAAGCAAAAGGGAAATGCACCACTGACCATATTTCTATGGCCGGAGTTTGGTTGAAATATCGTGGACATCTCGAAAACATTTCGAATAATTATATGATTGGGGCTGTGAATTCTTTCAATGATAAAACCAACTGTATCCTCAATCACCTAACGTCCACTTATGATACGGTTCCTGAGGTTGCAAAATCCTATAAAGCAGCCGGAAAAGGGTTGATGGTGGTTGGAGAAGAAAATTTTGGTGAAGGTTCATCGAGAGAGCATGCGGCAATGGAACCTCGATTCCTCAATGTTAAAACCGTATTGGTGAAATCCTTTGCCCGTATTCATGAAACCAATTTAAAAAAACAAGGAATCTTAGCACTCACCTTTGCAAATAAAGAAGATTACAATAAAATTCTTGAGAACGACACCCTAAGCGTGACCGGACTTTCCGATTTTTCAGAAGGAAAACCACTTACCATCATCATACATCATAAAGAGGGTTCAAGTGAAAGCATTCTTGCTAACCATACTTATAATGCCGCTCAAATTGAATGGTTTAAAGCTGGTGGAGCCTTAAATTT
The DNA here is from genome assembly GCA_964543995.1 of uncultured Bacteroidales bacterium. Classification (GTDB taxonomy): domain Bacteria; phylum Bacteroidota; class Bacteroidia; order Bacteroidales; family CAIXTV01; genus CAIXTV01. The sequence continues at coordinate 491 of CAZJBB010000261.1, read as the reverse complement.
AATTAGAAAATCAAATCAATAAATCATAAACAATTAAATAATGACTGGAGAAAAAATTACCATTAAAGAAGGGAAACTCAATGTTCCCGATTATCCAATAGTTCCCTTTATAGAAGGAGATGGCATTGGTGTTGACATTTGGAACGCATCCATAAGAGTATTTGATGCTGCTGTTGAAAAAGTATATGGCAGTAAAAAGAAAGTAATGTGGAAAGAAGTATTGGCCGGTGAAAAAGCTTTCAATACTGTAGGAAGCTGGTTGCCGGAAGAAACCTTGGCTGACTTTAAAGAATATCTTGTTGGAATAAAAGGACCATTAACCACTCCTGTTGGCGGTGGAATGCGTTCATTAAACGTTGCCCTGCGTCAAGAATTAGATTTATATACCTGTTATCGCCCTGTTCGGTATTTTAAAGGTGTTCCCAGTCCTGTAAAAAGACCTGAAAATGTGGACATGATCATCTTCAGAGAAAACACCGAAGATATTTATG
>CAZJBB010000260.1:0-4083 GCA_964543995.1 uncultured Bacteroidales bacterium | reverse complement strand
AAATCCTTAGCTTCCTGCGGTGTTGCCACAACCGGCTTTTCGATAAAAACATGCTTTTTATGTTTGAGTGCAGCCGAAGCACATTCAAAATGAGAAATGGTGGGGGTAACAATATCAACCACATCCACTGCCTCAATGAGCTCATTAACAGAATTAAACCGTTTCAAATTGAATTCATTAGCTACATTCACAGCATTTTCATTGTCGGAGTCATAAAACCCTACCAAATCAAAATCGAAGATTTCTTTTATACAACGAATATGAATCTTACCAAGGTGCCCGGCACCCAATACACCAATTTTTATCATTTTTATAATTTTCGGCAAAGGTAAAGCATTTTAAAAACCGTTATTTTACTATTTTTACAAAAGTTTTCAACCCTTGATTATTTAAGCCCATACATGTTAACAGACTCATTCAAACACAAAGGATTACGAAAAAAATTAGTGGATGTTTTAATAAAGAAAGGGATACAAGATGAACAAGTTTTGGCTGCCATCGGGAAAATACCTCGACATTATTTTTTAGATGCAGCCTTCGAAGAATTTGCGTATCAGGATAAAGCCTTCCCTATCGGATCCGGACAAACCATTTCTCAACCCTACACAGTTGCTTTTCAAACTCAATTGCTACAAGTGAAAAGGGGTGACAAAATACTCGAAATTGGAACCGGTTCCGGATACCAAGCTTCCGTATTGGTAGAAATGGGGGCCAAGGTGTATTCCATTGAAAGACAGAGAAGTCTGTACTTAAAAACCAAGCAATTTTTGAGTGAAATCAACTACTTTCCCAAATTGTTTTATGGGGATGGATACAAAGGACTGCCAACCTATGCTCCTTTCGATAAAATCATTATTACCGCCGGAGCACCCAAAGTTCCCGAAGCTTTACTACAACAAATTAAAATTGGTGGCATCTTATTGATTCCCATTGGAGAAGACGTTCAAACCATGACCACTTTCGAAAGAATAAGTCAAACCGAATTTCATTCTAAAACCCACGGAAGTTTTAAATTCGTTCCCATGCTGGATAACAAGAATTAATACTTAAAAGGGTTTATTTGATATCATTAGCGAAGAAATAGAGAACAAAGACGTAATCAAAATTATTGTTGCCAGCGGACCCGAGAAACCCTATTACCTGAAAAAGCAAGGTATGTCGGAGAAGGGTTGTTACATTAGAGTCGGAACAGCAACCGAGCCTATGCCCTCTCGTATGATTGAGAATCTGTTTGCCAGACGTACCCGAAATTCTATTGGCAGAATACGCTCCATTCAGCAAAAGCTGAAATTTGAACAACTGAAAATATATTATGAAGCCGCAGAAAAACAATTGAATGCCAAATTTGCAAGCAACCTTGGACTGCAAACCGAAGAAGGTGATTATAATTACGCTGCATTTTTAATGTCGGATTTGAATTCAATGTCGATTAAGGTAGCGAAATACAAAGGGAGAAACCGAGTTCATTTAATAGAAAACAATGAATACGGTTATTGTTCCATAATTAAAGCCACCAAGCAGGTGTTGGATAAATTTGAGCTGGAAAATAAAACCCTGAGCCAAATTACTTCTAAAGAAAGAATCGACAAGCGCTTATGGAACCCCATTGCCTTAAGGGAAGCCATTATCAATGCCATGGTGCATAACGATTATTCGCATGAAGTACCACCCAAGTTCGAAATTTTTGACAACCGTATAGAAATTACTTCTGCCGGCAGTTTACCTGATCTTTTAAGTCAGGACGAATTCTTCGAAGGTTTTTCCATTCCTCGAAACCAGGAGATGATGCGTATTTTTAAAGATTTGGATTTGGTGGAGCATTTGGGATCGGGTATTCCTCGTATTTTGGAAGCTTACCCGAGGGAATGCTTCCATTTCAGCGAGAACTTTTTGCGCATGACTTTTCCAAACGAATGGGATTTGAGCGAGGAAGAAGAAAACCGTTTCGAAAGCGCTGATAATGCAGAAACAGTTAGCCTAATAGGTAGCCAAATAGATAGCCCAATAGGTAGCCCAATAGGTAGCCCAATGGGTGGTGCAATAGGTGGTGCAATAGGTGGTGCAATCGATTTGACAGAAAAGCAGAAGGAAATTCTTGAAATCATAAAAAACAACAAGCAAATCCCTTACAGAGAATTAGCTGTCCGCTTGAAAATTAACGAATCGGCAGTATTGAAGCACATCAATGCATTAAAGAAAAAAGGCATGCTCTCTCGCATGGGGGGCACCCGAGGCTATTGGCAGGTAGTGGATATCAATAAGGATAACAAGGCATGATAAACGAAATTGCAAGACTAATAAAGAGCCAAGTACCTTTGAGTATGAAAGATGTCAGCAACATCTACTCATGATTTACAGTGTTCTTCTTTGGCAAAGCAAGGTTATTGCCACCTGTAATGAGCAAAGATTCCATTAATTATATTTGTTCCAGTCCTACGAGGTACTTCCCTGAAATTGTATGCAGTACCGACTACTACCCCTTTGGCTGGCCCATGCCCGGTTGGGCTTAGGCCCCAGCCATTATCTTTAAAAGTCCTTCCAGGCACAGTATTTGTCCCGTTACTAATTTCGCCCCATTTTTTACTCTCAAAATTATACACTGTTTTAGATTTCACTAAGTCATTTATTTTATTTGCAAAATCCACATTGTAATTCTTTGATTTTGGATCAAGTAAATCATTCACATAATTTTTATCGTCAGGATTTGGAAATGTTGTATCTCTCCCAATAAAATCAGCAAACCAAATGGAATTATTTGTAAAACAGGAGTAGTGAGAAGCCCATGGCGAATTAGTAAATTCTGGATCTATATTCCACCTCCTACCACTCCTTGTATCATACTCCCAAAACAGTGCTGTTGTAGTATTACCGGTGCCTGAGACCTCGTTGTCATTTTCTTGTCCATTAAAGTGGAATATGTGTCGGTAAAAACTCTATTTTACTACCCTATAATTCGCATATGTATTTGATATACTATACATTATAAAATATTCATGTTTTTTAGACTAAATGCAAATTTATTGTAAATAATTGCTTGTTTTACAGATTTTGAATTTTTTGGTTATTCAAAATAAGAAATTTTATTTGCTTAATTCAGGGAGTGTGCTGTGCACACGAATTAATTTGGAATTTTAGGCTCATATATCTACCCCTGAAATCATATGATTAGTGACTTCTTTGGGGCTTTTCTTCGGTCATTTATCTATAAGGATGATCAATAAATCTAGTGGTAACGAATCATCATAAATATCAATTCGTTGTAGCTTTTTTTATTATTATATATCAATTTCTTGCAAATTTAGCCACAAGAAAATATCCTAAGTAAAGTACCGCAGGTCACGAATACCTAATGCTTGAAATACGGCTGTGGTATTTTTCTTGGAATGCCTATGCAAGCAAAAGGTATTCGGACTCGCTTTTGCCTTTCCTCAATAAAATCCTTCTTTCAGAAATAGGAAATTTCTGACCCTAATGTTTTTCTATCGGGCAAATCCTTGACTTAGAATTTTCTTTTAGGCTTTGCTCTTAGGCGAAAATTAATATTTAATAATGAGTGTGCTTGATACTCGAAATTAGTCCAAAGGCATGGCAAATCAACATGAAATACACCTATTTCTCAAACATTGCAACTATCGAAGAATTGAAAAAACAGTATCACATTCTTGCCTTAAAATTTCATCCGGACAGAGGAGGATCAACAGAAATTATGCAAGAAATCAATAATGAGTATTCTGAATTCATTAAAAATCCAACTTTCGTAACAGAACCGGATTATTCAGTGGAAGAAATGCAGCTGTATTCAGAAATCATTTATGCAATTTCAAACTTTAACCTAATTGTGGAACTCGTTGGCAAATGGCTTTGGGTTTCCGGACTTACATTCAATTACAAAGACCATCTAAGACAATTGGGATTTCATTGGGCACCCGTTAAAATGATGTGGTATTATCGTTACGATGAATACCGTTGCCCTTCTTGGAAACAAAAGAAATCATATGAAGAAATAAAAGAAAAATGGGGATGCACTTCTGACTTCGTCAAAGATTCACCCTGAAAATTGCTGAAGAAATTTTCAGCAAATGG
>CAZJBB010000259.1:0-4108 GCA_964543995.1 uncultured Bacteroidales bacterium | reverse complement strand
TTTGAGGCGGCGCACAAACGGAAGAAGCGTCTCCACTAAACCCTGGGAACTCCAGCCTCATTGTTGGGGAGTAGTACAAGAAGGCGTGCTCGGGTGCGAGTCGAGGTCGCGCCCTCGTTTCGTCCGAAGCTGGCCTGCTTCCTCCGCGCCAGCTCCGCACGACGCTCCGGCCGAGAGGAGCGAACGTAGATGCGTCAGCGCTCCCGCGCACTGGGGATTCGGCTAGCCAAGCCCGTAGCCGACAGAGAGTTCGAAGCGTGGTAGTCTAGGCAAAACCCTAGTTTGCTGTCGCGGATTAACCCCGATATTCGGTGTCAGCCTCGGCAAGTCGAGGCAGCTGATCACCCTCTCCCCGGAAGATTCATGGCCTCGAACGACCACCACATCTCGCTGGCAGACGCAGTCGCCCTTACCACCCGAGCTCGCAACGCGCAGCTTCTATCGGTTCACGCCTGGCAGTTCGATCGCACCGCAATTGACCAACTCCTTGCCCAAGAAGGAGTTACGGGAATCCGGATGTACATCGGCCTTAGCGTCGAGAACGTCCCAAATCTCATCCTGGTGGGCACCAATTCAAACAACCAGGATATGACCTCCGGCTATCTTGCAGAGTATGGACTGCCTTGCCCGCCATTCTGCGACGACGGCAGCGTTTTGTTGACCGGCCTCTAGCACGAACTGACCAGATGGGACTTGGGCTTCTTTCGATATTCGTCTCCGTCTTACCCGTGCTCGTCGGCGCCAGAAACTGGCGCCGGCTGAGCACTGGGCAGCGCTTCTTGCTCTCCTGGTTCGCTCTCGGACTCGGGGTGGATATTGCATCGATTATCATGGGTCGCTTGCATATCACAACCGTCGTTCTTTATCTCTTCTTCGCGTTGCCCAGCGCGTGGCTGGGATTGGGAGCGTTGGGGCACCTCGCAGAGTCGCAGCGGGTCCTCCGGTCATTTCGCACGACTGCAATGTTATACACGGTTGTCTGGATCTACTGCACGCTCCGCCTCGAGGATGGCCGGGATTTCAGCCACTATGCCGGCCCGCTACTCTGGCTGGTTCTTACGATAGCAGCGGTGGTGTTGATGGTTGCAAGGTTTCGAACGGGCCTTGATAGACCATTTCGGGATCCCGCTGTTCTGACCGGGATCGCGACCGTACTTTCATTCGCGCCGCTCTCGGCGCTCGAACCTGTCAGCGGACTGCTGTACCCGGCGCACAAGGACTTAGTGGTTCGATTGTGGGAAGCACACTCAGTACTGCTCATCGCCAGCTATCTCATTTACACACGTGCTGTCCAATGGACGGAAGCTCAGACCTCCTGATTTGGATACTCGTTGTAAGCACGATCGTCGTTCTGACGCTCTTAGGCGGCCTAGTCACGGTCTTCTGGTGGCATCAACGTCGACTCACGGCGCAGGCCCGCGAGTGGGGCCTGCATCTTCTGCAAGCGCAGGAGGAGGAACGTCAGCGAATCGCCAACGACCTCCACGATGATGTCGTGCAGCGCCTTTGGAGCGCGCAGCTTCAGCTTTCGTCGGATGGTACCTCGGCCGGTACGACTATTGGAGGTGTTATCCGGGACCTCCGCCTGTTGGCGCGGGATTTGTACCCTCCTGCCCTGCAACATCTGTCTCTTGCCCGCGCGCTTCAGGAGTTGGTGGCAGGTCGACCAGATGGCACTGCAGCGGAGCTCACTTTGGATTGTGATGACACAATCGAGCTGCCACTCCCGTCGCTGTTGTCGCTATATCGTGTGGCCCAAGAGGCCGTTCACAACGCATGCAAACACAGCGGGTCGATGAACATTACACTTCGGCTGTGTCGGGACGCGTCTGGTGTCACCCTCTCGATCGCGGACAACGGCTGCGGATTCAACATGAACGAGTCGATGGTGGGTGGCTTCGGACTGCGAAGTATGAGAGAGCGAATGGCGCTCGTTGGCGGCTCCCTGCTCGTGGTGTCGAGTCACGAGTACGGCACACATGTCACAGCGCGACTTCCATGGCAGTGACGCCGACGGCACGATTGCGGGCAAGCATTCTGATCGCGGACGATCATGCCGTCGTCGCTGAGGGACTGGCGCACGTCTTGGCGCCCTACTTCTCGGTGCTCGGACAAGTCCGCAAGCTGGATGATTTGATTCCGACGCTGTTGCGCACGAAGCCGCAGGCGGTGCTGTTGGACGTGACGTTCGGAAGTGAGTCCTCGCTGGCCCGAATGAAACAGGCCATTTCCGAGTTTGGCGTCACTGCGAAGTTCGTCATGTTGACCGCTCATGAATCGCGGACGCTAGCACGAGCGGCGTTCGATGCCGGAGCCTCTGCCTTTCTCATCAAGGGTGCGTCCGGTCAGGATGTCCGAATGGCTATCGAGGCTGCCCTCGACGGAAGACGGATTTCGGCACCAGAGCCCGGAATATCCGCGGATTGGCCCATCGTTCGCGGCAAGACGCAACGGGAAATCATCGTCGGCGGAATCGGCCTCAACGTTCGACAGCTACAAGTAGTGTGCCTGCTGTACGACGGGGTCAGTCGGGATGATGTCGCGCGGAAACTCGGCATGACTGTGAAAGGAATCGAGTATCATGTCTCGGCAATCAAGCGCTCGACTGGAATCCTGAGACTTCTCGACCTGCTTCGTTGGACTGGAGAGCACATTGCCGTTGTGCGCGAAGCCGTCAAGCTCGCTCCGTAACACTTTTCTTCGTCGTTTGAAGACAAGCCTCGGGGTCCTACCAGGGAGCCGAGCAATCGACGTTCGGCTCGTCGATCTCCATATACGTCGGCGCGAAAGGGGTTGCCTCTAAACTTGGTCCAGGCGGCCGCCATGCGTTCGACCAGCGCCAGACGTGCTTCAAGAGGGAGTTCGAACGGAAGCCGACTGCTAGGGCATTCCCCAGTATGCAGGCAACTTCGGCGTTGTACCTTCATCACTCTCATGACACGAGGCGCGCGACTCCCGCGTGTCGCTTGCTCGTGAGACCAGCGTTCGGATCGGTCCCTTACTCCGCACTCGGCTACTCCCCGCTCGGTGGCCGAAAGCGATAGTCCGCGGGCGATGTTGTCACGCTAGGCGTGGCAATCCGCGTTGGTTTGTAGTGGATCCCTTCATCCAGAGGTGTTCGTATGCACCGTCGCAACAACAAACTCGCGGCCCTAGTTGTGGGACTGGGCCTTCTCTCACTGCTCACCACGGCGAAGCCAGCCGGTGCCGCGCAGAACTCGATGGAAGACTGCATGCAGATCTGTGCACCAATTTCAGACTGTAGCATGGCAACCGGCGCAGCAATTTGCGCAGCCTTCGGTTGCAATCAGTACGAGTGGACATGCTCAAATCACGAAAAGTGCCCCGGCTACAACCAGCGACAGATCAACTGTTGGAGCTATGTAGAATAGCGCGCGGCGTGACAGCGAGGACGCGGGCCCTTGCGTCCGCGTCCTCGCTGCGACGGCGCCGTCGCGGGCTCTCGGCCGCGTGATTTGACACTTACATTCACTAGTATGATGAAGGAAGCCAGCGCTTCAGCTGGCGCTCCAGCTCGCCTCTTTCGAGCACTGCAAATTGAGGAACAAGCGCGTTTTCGGGAGCGAACACCCTTCCAACTTGCGGTGCTGACAAGAGCTGCTTCGCCTGCTGAGCAATCTCCCATTGACGCCAGATTACGCTCGCGACTGCAGAATGCCAGCGCTGTTCCTGCGATGGTCCCCGAACATCAGTCTGGCGGTTCAAGAGAACTCCCGCGAGCTCGAAGTAAGTCGAATCCCTGAAGGATTCGTAGAGACCTCCGAGTGTTGCCAGTTGGCTCTGCTGCTCGCCGGTGAGCGCTAGCTCCTCTCGTTTTTCGACGACACGATCGAAGAGCCCCGGCCTACGTGACGCGAGGCGCGCAACAAGATCTCTTCGCGTGAGGACAGTGTCGCCTCGAAGTGGCGTCAACAGTGCGTCGATTGCCTTCGACTCGCGATTTCGCCCGAGCTCAAGGTTGACGTCCAGCGTAACGCGAAAGGGCGAAACGAGCGCGGTCGATCTCGCCATAGTTCGACCGAATAGTGGGTTGACCTGATAAGATCGGAAGAGCGTCGTGTAGGGAAAGAGTGTTCAGAGCCGTGTA
>CAZJBB010000258.1:0-4135 GCA_964543995.1 uncultured Bacteroidales bacterium | reverse complement strand
TAGAGCAACTGACTCATAATCAGTAGGTCCCTGGTTCAAGTCCAGGTGGGCCCACAGTTTTTAAGGTTGCATTCAATACAGCAAACAAAGGATATTGAATGCAATTTTTTTATGTACTTTTATAAGGTCAATAGGTAATTGTAATAAAAGCAGAAAAACATCGTTTATGTTTAGCAAATTTTCAATTAATAGGATGTACAAAAAAGTATTGTTGTTTATTATTGCTAGCGTTATTTGGAGTACTGCTCAAGCCCAGGCTCCCAAGTACAGCAACGAGTTTTTAATGTTAGGGGTAGGAGCCAGAGGACTTTCGATGAGCAATACCCAAACGGCTACGGTAAATGATGTCACTTCAGGATATTGGAATCCCGCCGGTTTATCAAGTTTATCATCCGATTACCAAGTTTCATTAATGCATTCCGAATATTTTGCCGGGATTGCTAAATATGATTATGGTGCTTTTGCTATGAAAATTGATACATCCAGTGCTATTGGGTTTTCTATTCTCAGGTTCGGCGTGGACAACATACCCAACACTACCGATTTAATTGACAATCAGGGAAATATAGATTACAATCGGATTAGCAGCTTCTCTGCGGCCGATTATGCGTTCTTAATCTCTTATGCCAAGAAATCTAAAATTCAGGGCTTAGAATATGGTGCCAATGTGAAAATTATTTACCGCCAAATTGGAGATTTTGCACATGCATGGGGGTTTGGACTCGATATTGGCGCACAGTACCAATATAAAAAGTGGAAATTGGGATTAATTGCTAAAGATATTACCACTACGTTCAATGCTTGGTCTTTTAATTTGAACGACCAAATGAAAGAAACTTTTTTAGCTACCGGAAACGAAATTCCCACTGCATCTACTGAGCTAACTCTGCCCAGATTAATTATTGGTGTGGGACGTGATTTTAATATATCCAAGAGCATTTCACTTCTAGCAACGGCCGATGTAGATGTTACTTTCGATGGCAAGCGCAATGTACTCATTCGCTCTAATCCAATGAGCTTTGATCCCCATATTGGTGTCGAAATTGCTTATAAAAACATAGTCTTTTTAAGAGGGGGTATTGGTAATATTCAGGATGAAAAGGATATGAGTGGGCATTCAGCAACCACTTTTCAACCCAATATAGGTCTGGGAGTGAAAATAAAGAAAGTGCTGACGGTAGATTACGCTTTGACAAATATCGGAAATACGTCCATTGCACTCTATTCCAACGTGTTTTCTCTAAGACTCGATTTGGACAAAAAAACACGTTAAATAACAACAAAAGAACACGAAAATATTTAAAAATACATTTTCATGTTTATTACTGATTATGTGTTATTTTTGTATTTCAAATAAAGTACTATTAAATTTTAAAATTACAAGATATGGAAGATAATGAAATGAAAGCCTTAGGCATGATAGAAACCAGAAGTTTCGTTGCCATGATTGAAGCCTCTGATGCAATGGTAAAAGCAGCAAAAGTGGATTTAATTGGATTTGAAAAAACCGGTGGGGGATACGTAACGGTGATTGTACGTGGGGATGTTGCTTCTGTAAGAGCTTCGGTAGATGCAGGGCTAAGAGCTGCTGAAAAAATTGGTGAAATTGTATCCAGTCACGTAATTCCAAGACCACACAACAATGTGGATACTGCTTTACCTCTGGGTCTTAAACCTTCAAAAAAAGGATAGGTTATGATTGATTTAAGAACGTATATTTTTTTAGACTCTTTGCAATTGCAAATGGCTTCTTATCTTTCAACCGTATCCAAAGGATATTTGCCGGTTGGTGGACAAGCCTGTTGCATTATCGAAATTGCCCCGGGTATTGAAATCAATACCCTGACCGATATTGCCCTTAAAGCAACCAATGTTACCCCCGGAATGCAAATCGTTGAAAGGGCTTACGGTATGTTGGAGGTTCATTCCAACAGTCAAGGCGACACCCGAATGGCAGGAGAATCTGTTTTAAAAGCCATTGAGAAAAAAGAGAATGACCGCATTAAGCCTAGAGTATTAACCAGTCAGCTGATTCGTAATGTTGAAGACCATCACGCCCAATTAATCAACAGAACCCGAATGGGCATGATGTTGCTGAGAGGCGATACCCTTTTTGTGTTGGAAATTGAACCGGCCGGGTATGCTTATTATGCAGCCAATGAAGCTGAGAAATCGGCAAATATTAATATTATAGATGTGGTGGGATTTGGTAAATTTGGCAGAGTCTATATTGGAGGTAAAGAAGCGGAAGTATTAGAATGCAAGAAAAATGTGGAGATGCGCCTTTCGGAAATTAGCGGAAGAGAAGACTACTAATTTGACCTGTTTTCTACTTGTTGAAGAGAAGAATTGAACTTGAAGTAAAATTCATAAATTTTCTCCTGAATCTTTAAAATAGAATCTTTACAATCAATATTTTCACCATGATTATAGCTAAAGTTGTAGGCACTATTGTTGCAACCCAAAAAACCGAAAAAATAACAGGGATAAAACTCTTGCTTTTAGAGAAAATTGATCCCATTACCCTAGAAGGCAAAAACGATTTCGTTGTGGCTATGGACAGTGTTGGAGCAGGTGAAGGAGAAATTGTATTTTATGTCTCAGGTAGCAGTGCCCGATTTACAGAGGTTACCGAAGGAAAACCCACCGACTGCGCCGTGATTGCGATAGTGGATATAATTGAGAAAGAGGGGGTGTTAACATTTCAAAAAAATAATGCCCAATGATTTTAGGAAAAGTAGTGGGTTCGGTGGTAAGTAGAGAAAGCTGTTTACATATTGATAATGCACCTACTTTATTAATAGAAAAAACCAATCACAAAGGTGAAAAAACCGGTGATTTCTTGGTTGCTATTGATATTATTGGAGCAGGAAACGGCGAAATGGTGATGATATCAGAAAGTACTTCGGCAAGAGAAACCCTATTAACCACTAACAAACCCCTTGATGCACTGATTGTTGGAATTATTGATCGGATTACCGTAAATGATGCTTTTGTTTATATTAAGTAATACAGCATAGAAAAATAAAAAACGTTGGAGGAGAATCATTTGGAAAACTTAAAAGATGACATTCGTAAAATAGTTCAGGAAGTGGTAGAAAACATGAATTTGTTTCCTGAAGCTCAAGAAAACCATTCTTTTGGTGTATTCTCAAATATTAATGCTGCAACGCTTGCTGCAGAAAAGGCCTTCAAAACCTTTATTGAACTTCCTTTGGAAAAAAGAAAATCCATCATTGCAAGCATGCGCAAGATTTCCATGGAAAACAAAGAAGTTTTGTCGAAGATGGCACAAGAAGAAACCGGTTTGGGGCGCTGGGAAGATAAAGTGGTTAAAAACGAACTTGGTATTAATAAAACCCCCGGTGTAGAGGATATTATTCCCGAAGCTTTTTCGGATGAGCATGGATTAACCTTGGTAGAAAATGCACCTTATGGCATTATTGGTTCAATTACACCCAGTACAAACCCAACCGTAACCATTATTAGCAATGCCATTGGAATGATTGCGGCAGGAAATGCGGTGGTGTTTAACCCGCATCCGTCAGCAAAAAAAGTATCAGCATTTCTCATTAAACTATTAAATGAAGCCATCATCAGTGCGGGCGGTCCGGTGAATCTGCTTACATGTATTGATGAACCCACCATTGATTCGGCAAAAGATTTAATGAACCATCCTAAAATTGCTATTCTAGTGGTAACAGGCGGTCCTGCGGTGGTAAAAGTGGCCATGAACAGCGGTAAAAAAGTGATTGCTGCCGGACCCGGAAATCCTCCTTGTGTAGTGGACGAAACTGCCGACCTGCGTAAAGCCGCCAAAGATATCGTAGCCGGTGCCAGTTTCGATAACAATGTAATCTGTATTTGCGAAAAAGAAGTTATTGTGGTTGCTTCCGTTGCCGACCGTTTAAAAGAAGAAATGAGAAAAAACCATTGCGTTGAATTGAATCAGGAGCAAATCAAGAAAATAACGGAATTGGTGATTGCAGATCCGGGTAGAAAAGGTCATGAAGGTGCAGCCAATAAAAATTTCGTAGGGAAGAATGCGGATTTTATCGCTAAACAAATTGGCTTAGATGTCTCGTCCGGCGCAAATTCGACTCTGAATTTCAACGGCGGCATATTGATTCCGACC
>CAZJBB010000257.1:0-4177 GCA_964543995.1 uncultured Bacteroidales bacterium | reverse complement strand
TCCGGCATCTTTAAAAATTTTAATTAAACCCTCGTCTAAGGCTTGATTCCAAATGTCATCCGTGGAAGGTACAATTTTTAAAACCACTCCCGGGGCTATTTTTTTATTTTTCAAAATGGATGCAGCAATTCTTAAATCAGACATTCGTCCGTTGGTACAGCTCCCAATAATTCCCGAGTCAATTTTGGTGCCTTTAACTGTGCCCACAGCCGCATCGTCGTGCGGATGCCCAGGTAAGGCAACCATGGGAACAAAAGCATTAAAATCAATTTCATGAACTTCTTTATATACTGCATTTTCATCTGCATAAATGGGATCAATTTTCCTCCCGGTTTTTGCTTCACAATACCGAATTACTTCATCAGAAGGGGCAAATAGGATAATAATAGCTCCCATTTCGGTTCCCATTGAAGAAATGGTTATTCTTTCATCCAAGGTAAATTTCTCTACTTCGTCTCCATAAATTTCAACAGAGTAACCGAGCAATTTATTTGCGCCAAATATTCCTAACAAATTCAAAGCAATATCTTTAGCACTTACGTTTTCGGGGCGACTCCCTTTTAAAATAATTTTCACCGATTCAGGAACTTTGAACCAAACCGCTCCTTTTGCCCAAGCAGCAGCAATATCCTGGTCGCCCATGCCTTGACCAAACGAACCTAAAGCACCCATAATATTGGCATGAGAGTCGGTGGAAACAAAAGTGCTTCCCGGCCACACCATTCCTTTATCAATGGCAATATGCGTTCCTACTCCAGCGTCTATATCAAACACTTGAATGTCATTTTCTCTTGCATACTGACGGCAATAATGTTGGTTGGCGGCATATTTTTGGTCGGATCCTCCTGGATTACAATCGAATGTAAAAATGGTCTTGGTAGCATCATCGACACTTAAACCATTATCAATAAGATTTTTTACCACATTTGCGCCGCCAAAATCTCTGGCTGCACGGGTATCAATAGTTACATCAATAATTTCTTCCGGCTTAACGCTGGTTTGGGAAGAATGCTTAGCGAGAATTTTTTCTATGATATTCATATATGTAAGTATTTATTTTTTAGAGTTTTGTAATTAATTTTCACCTTCCTTTTATTATCCTCATTGTGAACAAATCGGAAGTTGTATTGAACTTATTTAGGAGTATTGATTGTAAATATTTGATGAATTCAATGCGCACATATTCAGACTCGTTTTAAAACTTAAAACGGCAAAATTCGTAATAAAATCAAATCATTCTCTAAATCAATAACCTTATTTCAGTCGATCCTTAAATGGCTCAAAGGTCATAAAATCAGCATGATGCACAACGAAAGCTTCGGTAGTACGTTTTACCATATCTCCTTCACCGGCATGGGTAGCAATGATATGACAAACTTCAGCCGGCACACCGCATTGTTCTGCCAATGAAACACCGGAAAAAGGATGACGTAAATATTTTCCATATTTTCCCTGTACAGACTTCCCATCTTTTAATTCATATTCAAGAAGTTTGCCTACATCTGCCAATATAGCACCGGCAATTAACACATCCATATTTACAGGTAAATCCTCTTTGAAAAAAGCATTCATTTTGTTTCCACAATCCAATGCAATATGAACCACGGCTCTTTTGTGATCCATAAAAGACACTTTCATGTCCGGTCCACAAAGCAAGGTAAATGGTATGGTATTCAAATCGTCGATGGTTAAAACACTCTTTTGCAAAGCCAATGCCCAAGTGAGAGTGGTTTGTTCTCGGAGTTCGGAATTTTTAATCCATTCCAATTCAGGCCAAAGTTGTTTTGCTTTTTCTACAAATTCTAATTTAATGGTATTCATAATGAATGGGTATTAATTATCGTACAAAGAAATAAAATCTGCTCTGTTTACACAAATTTAAATGAAAAAAATCAGATTGAGAGATTATAGGTTTTCAAATACTTGGTCAATTTGCCTAAATGAATGGTATTAAATTCGCCTTCAATAAATTTATTCATTTTCGTTAGGCTTTCTCCGGCACCGCATTCTATAAAGTGTTTCACCCCCATGGCATGCATCTTTTCAACAGTTGCCTGCCAATTCATTCTTTTATAAATATTTTCGGTGAGTTCGAATCTAATTTCGGCAGGTTGTGAAAAGACTTTTTGGGTTAACAATGATATCAGCTTCACTTTTGATGAAACAATTTCAATACTTTTCAAATATTCACCAAACCCCATACCTGCTTCGTACATAAACTTCGAATGATAAGGAGCACTAACATTTAATAATTTACAAAACAAGGCTCCTTCCTGATTGGCTTTTTCTACAAAAGCATTTATGATAGGTCTAAATCCAGATAAAACAAAAGTATGTTGGTTGTTTCGATTAATAATTTCTATTGAATCCTTTTTATCTCCGATTAATTCTATGATATCATTCTCAGTAAAACCAACAATGGTTGCCATAGAGTATTCTGTATCATTAGCTGTTGAAAAAATAAGTTGATGGGCTTTTCCAATCAATTCGATACCTGTTTCAAAAGTAATAACTTTAGCGTGGTATAAAGCCGCATAAAGCCCCATGCTGTATCCACTTATACAAAATGGAACCACATTTCGTTCAGTAAGAATATCTGAAACAGCGCAGCTAAAAATGTATGCTATATATTGGGAAACTAACTCATTTTCAAGAAAATGATTTGATTTTTCGTCAAACTGAGAAAAATCAAAAGAGGTGCATTTTTCTGCCTTTTCAAATAATGCCTTAATATTATAATTAAAGTCATTAATAATCTCTTTTTCAATACCGAGATATTCATTCACAAAAGGCGGAAAAATAAGGGCGAGTTGGTGGTTCACAATATTCTATTATGAGTGCAAAAGTAATTTAAATAGCAATAATTCATTTTTAGGATAAAGGACTTCTGTATGAATATGCTTAAGACCTATACTGAGTCCTTGTTGGTAAAGAGATCCATAAAGTTGGACCGAGCACAAATTATCGGGAGTTATTGTCAGTTCTACATCCGTCCAAAGTGTGGGATGGGTGTTCCAACTCCACCCAAATGCTTTAAATGCAGCTTCTTTACACGAAAAAGCCAAAGCGAAGAAATTGATTACCGGTGGATTGCTAAATTGGGCTAATTCGTATGTAGTAAAAACTTGCTCCTTACTCGGGAAGTCAAATTGTTGAGGATGAACATATTTATTAATCCTGTTAACATCTAATAAATCAATACCACAACCTAAGACCGGCATGCATTCATGAAAAATTAGAGCTCGGTTATTTTATTTTCATGCTCAATTATCAACAAGGTGGTATCAATGAGCTGACCAATGGTTTCAACCGGGTTTTTAACTATATACTTTCCTATCGTTTTTAAATCAATATTTAAGCTGTATTTCTTTTTAAATATTTCAATTAACTCAAGAAACATCAAAGAATCACCATCAATATCTCTTATAATATTCGTATCTTCTGTAATTTCATTGGCCTCAACATCACACTCTTCCATGAAAAAATCATAAACTACCTCGGCCACTTCTTTTCTGGTATTTTCTGTAATTAATGCCATAACAAATAAATATTTTGGCAAAGGTAAGAAATAAATTAGTATTTTTTTAAAACAATAACCGCATTGTGGCCACCAAATGCAAATGAATTGGAAAGGGCATAGGTAATTTTATGTTTCCTGGCTTCATTTGGAACAAAATCAAGGTCAAGTTCAGGGTCAGGAACCTCAAGATTAATTGTTGGGGTAATCACTTCATTAATAATACTTTGAGTGGTAATAATGGCTTCAATTGCACCTGCGGCACCAATGGTATGTCCTAGCATGGATTTAGAGGAGGAAATTGGTATTTGATAAGCATCATTTCCAAAAACAGTCTTTATTGCCATGGTTTCATATTTATCATTCAGCATAGTGGAAGTGCCATGTGCATTTATATAATTTATTTCCGATGGTTGTATTCCTGCATTTTTCAAAGCAGAATGAATGGCAAATGCGATTCCTTCTCCGTCTTTCTTAGGAGCCATAATATTGTATCCTTCGCTTGTTAAAGCAAAATTCAACATTTCAGCATAAATAACTGCATTTCGTTTTTTTGCAGAGGCTTCAGATTCAAGTATGATAATACCGGCACCTTCTCCAATTACAAACCCATCCCTATCATTATAGAATGGTTTACTGGCTTTTTCGGGAGGATTGTTT
>CAZJBB010000256.1:0-4185 GCA_964543995.1 uncultured Bacteroidales bacterium | reverse complement strand
ATTTCGAAAATTACATTTGCTTTGTCGTTTCCGCTTGAATTCTTTGCTAATGATGTATATCAATGAATTATAGCTTCTTCAATGTTAATTAAAAACGCTAGTGCGGAATTTGGGTGTAATCAATCTTTTAGGACGAAAACTCAGGGTTGAAATATTTTACTCGTTAATATTCTTACATTTCACAGAAATATTTACTTTTGGTTCTGAATAAAAATACCGATGACAGAAAAAACCTTCACCTTAGAAAACGTTAACCCTCTAGAAATTTTCGGTATTTACAACAGCAATTTAATATTATTGCAACGCATGTTTCCCAAGCTAAAAATCTTGGCCCGAGGCAATGATGTTAAAGTGACCGGATCGTCTACTGAAATTGAAGTTTTTGAAAATAAGTTCTCCATGATGTTGTTACACTTCGAGAAGTTTGGCAAACTCACCGAAAGTGATATCATTTCTTTGAACGAATTGGAAAACATGAATGAACTTTCGCAAGAAAGTGAAGCCAACGGAATTTTAGTACATGGCCGAAACGGATTGCTTATCAAAGCCTTGTCGGCCAATCAACAGAAATTAGTTGATATGGCATCTGCTAACGATTTGGTTTTTGCTGTGGGTCCTGCCGGAACCGGGAAAACCTATACTGCCGTGGCCTTAGCAGTGAGAGCGCTCAAAAATAAGGAAGTAAGAAGAATTGTTCTGACCCGTCCTGCTGTGGAAGCCGGTGAAAATCTCGGTTTTTTACCCGGTGATTTGAAAGAAAAATTGGACCCTTACATGTTACCATTGTATGATGCCTTACGTGACATGATTCCGTCGGCAAAATTGCTGTCCTATTTCGAAGATGGCACCATAGAAATCGCTCCTTTGGCATTTATGCGGGGTCGTACCTTAGATAATGCTTTTGTAATCTTGGATGAAGCTCAAAATGCCAGTCAAAACCAATTGAAAATGTTTTTAACCCGCATGGGAAAATCGGCAAAGTTTATCGTAACCGGCGACGTTACCCAAATTGATTTACCTAAAAACCAACCTTCCGGTCTTATTTCTGCCATGGAAATATTGAAAAACATTGAAGGAATTGGATTCGTTTTTCTCGACGAAAAAGATGTAGTTCGCCATAAACTTGTTCGGAAAATCATCAATGCCTACCAACAAAATCAAGCTAAATTATGAATCAAGCCATTACCAAAACTTCATTTACTTTCCCAAAGCAAACCGGGTTTTATCAGGGAAAGGTTCGCGACGTTTACACCATTGATAAAAAATACCTGGTGATGATAGTGAGTGACCGAATTTCTGCATTTGATGTAGTTTTACCCAAAGGCATTCCGTATAAAGGTCAAGTACTGAATCAAATTGCTTCTTTATTCTTAGATGCCACGCAAGATATTTGTCCGAATTGGAAAATGGTTGAATGCGACCCAATGGTTACCCTTGGAAAATTATGCCATCCATTTCCGGTGGAAATGGTGATTCGTGGCTATCTTTCGGGCCATGCATGGCGTGAATATAAAGAAGGGAAAAGAACCATTTGTGGGGTGGCTATGCCCGAAGGAATGAAAGAAAATGATAAATTTCCTCAACCCATAATTACCCCAACCACTAAAGAATCTGTTGGTCACGACGAAGACATTTCAAGGGAAGAAATTCTTAACAAGGGTTTAATTAGCGAAGCTGATTATCAAATCTTGGAAAAATACACCTATGCCTTATTTGAAAGAGGCACTCAAATGGCTGCCGAACAGGGATTGATTTTGGTTGATACCAAATATGAATTTGGCAAAAAGGACAAAGAGATTTTGTTGATTGATGAGATTCACACCCCTGATTCTTCTCGGTATTTTTACAAAGAAGGCTACGAGGAAAGGCAAGCACAGCAATTACCTCAGCGCCAATTATCTAAAGAATTTGTTAGGGAATGGCTTATCGAAAGAGGATTTCAAGGAAAAGAGGGCCAAACCGTTCCCGAAATGGATGATGCATTCATTCAGGAAGTCTCAGAACGATATATAGAACTCTTTGAGAAAATTACTGGTAAAAAATTCATTCCTTCGGTTGCCGACTTTTCATTGATTAACAGGATAAAAAGTCACATTTTAAAAACCTTGAATTCGAATTTCTTCTAAATTTCTCTGATTTTTCTGTTTCTTTACTTTATAATCTTGCTATCATGAAAAACACCTCCCTTTCCATGGTCTTGGGTTTGATTTTCTTATTTCAATTCCCCCTTCAAGCTCAAACGAAAATACAAAATGTGATTATTTTAATCCCTGACGGTTGCAGTGAAGCCATTTTGACCGCCTCACGATGGTATCAGGGGAACCAAGCCCTGAATGTAGATGGAATTATTTGTGGATTGGTAAAAACCCATTCTGTGGATGGAAAAATTACCGATTCGGCTCCGGCTTCTACGGCTTATGCCTGTGGTGAAAAGTCCAAATCGGGATATGTTGGCGTAGATTCAGCAAAAAAACCACTTTGGTCAGTATTGGAATTATCGAAACAAAAAGGAAAATCCACCGGAACTGTGTTCACCTGTCAGTTCCCTCATGCCACCCCGGCTGATTTTGTTTGCCACTATGAAAACCGAGACGCTTACGGAATTTTAAGCAAACAATTTGTATCCAATTCACCCGATGTGGTTTTCGGCGGAGGCTATAAGTATATCAAAGACAACGACTTAGAAAACACCATCAAAGACACTTCGAAATTTACTTTGATTCAAGATTATGGTCAATTTAAAAATTTTCATCCGCTTAACTTATCTAAACGGGTGTGGGGAATGTTCAATAATTGGCAAAACAGCAATAAATTCATGTCGTTCGATTGTGACCGAGATACCAACAAAGAGCCCTCTTTGTCCGAAATGACCCAAAAAGCAATTGAAATTCTATCGAAAAACGAAAACGGTTTTTTCCTGATGGTGGAAGGTAGCCAAGTGGATTGGGCGGCCCATGCCAATGACCCCAAAGCAGCCGTCATGGATTTTCTTGCATTCGATAAAGCGGTGGGAGTTTGCTTAGAGTATGCCAAAAGCAAAAAGAATACGGTGGTGATCGTTTGCCCTGATCATGGAAATGGTGGTTTTTCTATAGGCAATACCCATAGCAACGGCTTTTACGACGAGTTGAACATTAAAGACAGTGTGATTGCCCCTTTAAGTAAAGCGAAACATTCTGCCGGCTGGGTAGTGGATAAGTTATTTGGGAATATGATGTTGGAAAAAGATCCTGCCTCCGCTATTTCCGAATTAATTGATTTTATACAGAAGAACTATTTTGTAAAATTATCGGATGTCGAAGGGAAAAAGACCATGAATACCCTCGTTTTCGGGAAAAATAACCCGGCAAAAAAAGACTCCTGTAGCAATGAAATTAAAGGATTTTTAAGCGAAAAACTCAGTTGGGAAGCATTTATAGGATGGACTACCCACGGGCACACCGGAGAAGATGTTATCCTTGGAATATATCATCCTGAGAATGAAAGATTAATAGGAATTATTGATAATACGGATGTGGCCAAATACATTGCTAAACAGCTGATGTTAGGAAATTTGCCTATTAGGAAATAGCTACTGTAGAAACCATTCCTTTTCTTTAGCACCCTCTTCTGCATTGGGGTTGCACGCAGGATAGGCTGGGGGTTTAATGGTCAGGTAAATGATACGTTTGGCATTTCGAAGTACTTTCTTGGCAAGTTATACCATTTCGAATTATTATATTGGCTAACAGTTTACCCAAAAATGCCGTTGCAATATATGTTTGGTTCAATCAAGAATAGGGAAGATTGGACCATTATATATATACAAACGGTATTAAACTACTTTTGTAAGAACTGTGCCGCTCAAATACCCACTGCACCGGCAATAAACTATACCGCGTTTAGCAATTTTGCTATTTTATTATCAAGTCGTCAGGGTTCTGCCTACAATCCCAAATAGAATGGACAATAATTTTTTCATTATCATATTCATAAAAAAGAATATAATCGTCAACAATGAGTCCTCGAACAGATTCAATTTCTGTACTACTGACTTCGTCAAAGATTCACCCTGAAAATTGCTGAAGAAATTTTCAGCAAATGGCTTAGCATTCAATTTGACTTTTGGAGTTTAGAATATTAATTAATGATCAGCCATTGTAGAGATAAAGTCAAATATTAAGTTGTTCTTGCTAAAATATGTAC
>CAZJBB010000255.1:0-4187 GCA_964543995.1 uncultured Bacteroidales bacterium | reverse complement strand
ATGTTTGTATTTCATCAATAAAAAGTAGAGTTTTACCCTCTTTCCTTGTTTTGTTACAATATAGAAACAATAGTGGCAAGAGTTTCTTAACGTCATCTGTCGATTCAATCAATTGCTTTGAACTTAGCTTCTCCAAATTAATGTAAAGATAATTATCAAATTGTTCACCAAATCTATTTACAACAGTGGTTTTACCAACCTGACGGGCTCCACGCAAAACTAAGGGTTTTCTATATGGATTCAAAGCCCATTTTTCCAACTCCACTTCTATAATTCTGACAAACATACTATAATGATTTATGATTCAGTGGCAAAGATAGACATATATTTCCATATTTGTTCTATTGCATGGGTATATATTTATATTTATTGTATCATTGCATAGGTATATTTCACTGATATATATATCATTACATAGGTATAAATATTGCTTATTTGCTAATTTTTATCAAAATACAGCCATGAGCTTCAACTTGGGCAGTATATTCATTGTCAAATTTCCCAACTGCTTCTTTAGACCAAAGATTCCGAACCTTTAATTTGCCATTAAGTCCTAATTCTTTCCACGAAATGTTGATTTCCTGAGCTTTTCCATCATTCAAATTAAATATTGCCACATATTTTGCACCTGTTCCGGGTTGTTCCGACACCCAAATAACCAATCCGTTTTCGTTTCTGATTTCGTGACGGTTAACCGCATGCTGGTTTACAGCGATTACTTCGGCATGGGTTATAAGTTTGGTTGTGATAGCATCATTCTCCGGCAAATATCCTCCCAACATCAATGGTGATTTAAAAATACACCAAAGCGACATCAAAGTGTATTTTTCGGTGTCGGTAAAACGTGAATATTCATCAGTAACTTCGGCAATTGTTTTGCCAAGTAAGGAAGCAACCCACGGATCAACACCAGTTTTGCGCAGTTTACCAATGGGTAGCATATCGGCATCAGGCCAACGTCCGGGTTGGTCAAATTTATCCCATTTGCGAAGTAATTCAAACTGGTGCTTCAAGTATTTCCAGCCATCCCAAAAATCACCCGAAACACGCCATAAATTTGAGTTTTCGGAAAGATGATTTGCTTCTGCAACAGGAGATTCGCCCGGCGAAAGACTATAAACAATGGCTCTTTTAGAATGATCGATGGCTTTGCGAACACCTTCAATTTCGGGCTTATGGTAAGGATAGGTCATGTCGTCCACTTTTACAAAATCCACACCCCATGAAGCATATTGCTCGTACACCGAATTTAAATATTCCTGCGCTCCGGCTTTCGTCAAATTCACCCCTTTCATTATGGGCGACCATTTGCAGGTATCTGTGAGATTAGCTACATCTTTTGCAAAATAGCTTGTGCCTTTAATGGGTGTATTATTTGCAACTGCATTCCAGGGGATTCCTCGCTGTACATGAATACCAAATTTCAATCCCTTGGCATGAATATAATCAGCCAATGCTTTGAATCCCACGCCAGCTTTTGCTGAGGGATATTTAATAGTATCAGGGATTAACCTACCAAAATTATCAAGGTTCTGAATTGGTTTATAAGTATTCGATTTAGATGTGATTAGTTCCTTGGGATGATACCAACCAGCATCAATCACCACATATTCCCAACCGTATTTTTTTAGGTTGGCAGCCATATAATCTGCAACGGCTTTAATCTGAGTTTCGTTGGCATCCAACCCGAGACAATCCCAACTATTCCATCCTATAGGTGGAGTTGGAGTTAATAATACATCATGTTTTATTTCTTTATTTGCAAATGCACCAATAGACAGTGAAAATGCTGCTAAAACTGTTATTGTTCTGATCTTCATTGCTGATTATTTTAATTCAATAGCTATTTTTTGATTATTTACTTCGATAATAAACTTCTCTTTTTCCAACATGGATTTTCCTGTTCCATCTACAAAACTTAAATTGCGTTTTGGGTCAATTTTAAAAGTAAATGATTTTACACTTTGTATATAATTAGATTGACATTCATTCTAATACACAATATTTGTTTAAGCAAATAGTCGACTTCACATTTTCTTACTTATCGGTTTATGTGTCTTCAGCCATTCCTGTCCCTCTTTGGTCATAAAAAAGTCCATCCACAGATAATACATCTTTTTCCCCCTGCCTACTGTAGCCCAATGGCTAGAACCCAGAGGTATATGCAAAAGCGAAAATTCTTTCAGCTCAGCAAATTGATCATTTGCATGCACAATGATATTGTTACCAGCAAGACCCAGAAATAGTTGATCGAGCATTGGATGTTCGTGTGCTCCTACTGCATCGGGACCTTTTGTTTCGACAGTTCCCAAAGCTACGCGTGGAACGATGTCAGCCCGTAATACCGTGCGACTGACAGTATTCGGACTTTTTATCTTTTCGGTATAAGGCTCACAATTGCTGAATGTAGTGAAATAGATATCGTATTTATTCTCCTTGGGGAAACTTGTCAAATCCATTTTATCCTGACTTGTCATCTTTTTGGTAAACAGCACAAAATGAAGTGTATCGCCTTTGGGAACAAAGATGGTGATTTCATTGTAAGAAAAAGGTAACGCAATGGACTCTGGCACAAGTTCAAATTTCTTACTTCCCACTTTCATCGATGCTTTCCCTTTGATAAAAACAAACATACTGGAACTGTCTTTTGGCAATACCATTTTCTTTGAAACTGGTCCTACAAAAGCGATATGATCAATGCGTGTATCAGCTATTTCGCCATCTAACAATTCCTCTTTGAATACCTTAGCTCCCTTGAATTGCTGCATCTGCATCGTCTGCACCTTAATCTTATTCGCACCCATACAATCAATAGGGGAGATTAAGAATATACTTAAAGTTATTACTGCAAATAAAATTCTATACATATTAGTCTATTTTCTATATTTAGATTCGCTACTGTCCGACTAAAACTACTTCTATGAGAACCCTCACTTCGTTCGGTCTGCCAATCAGCAACCTACCACATCCAAACCAACAAGACTATAACATATTGTCATTCAGAGCGAAACGAAGAATCTAAATAATTTAGTCGATCAGTAGTGATTTTTTAAAACAATATTGTTAATTGTCTGATGCCGATGGAGGAACTTGTCCTTTGGTACCCCAATCCGAGGGCTTTGATCCCATTTTGAGAATCAATTCTGCACCATTTATAATATCCTTGTGTTGAAACCAGCCTTTGTCCCAAGGTTTGCCGTTCAATGTAGCGGACTGCACGTATTTATTAGTTTCGCTCAGATTATTGGCACGAATGGTGAATTTCTTATCGCCTTCGAGTTGCATGGTGATTTTTGAGAAGAACGGACTAGCCAATAGATACACATCCTGCCCAGCTACTGGCATAAAGCCCATTGCACTAAACACATATAGTGACGACATGGCCCCACCATCATCGTTTCCTGGAAGCCCTTTTCGAGTGGCATGATAAATTTTCCCAATCGTTTCTCTTACTCGATCTACATTTTTGTCGGGGCGAGAGGCGTAGGTATGCAACCATGGATATAGAAACGAAGGCTCGTTGTCGGCTTCGTGGTGTCCGATTATATTTTTCCCTTTATTTTCCCAAGTTTCATCAAAATAGCGGTCGAGAAATGCAAGGAATGCCTCGTTGCCTCCATGACGTTGGATTAAACCCTTTACATCGTGCTGCATACTGAAGGCATAAGCCCAGGGACTTCCTTCGTAAAAGGGTGGAGTCCAAGTGCGAGGAATATAATTAGGATTAAACCCATATACCCATTTGCCTTGCGGATCATAATTTCCTTTTTTGACGTTTGGATTATTTGTAGCAAAGTAGCCATCTACCCATTTGCCGGTTTCATCCTTGCCCCAAAAGAATTTGGTTTCGGGATTCCATATTTTCCAGCCATTCATTGATTGTGCTTTGAACTTTTGATAATCGTCTGTTTTGCCTAATGCTTTGGCTGCAATGGCAATAGCGTAGTCGTTGCGCGAATATTCCACC
This sequence comes from uncultured Bacteroidales bacterium, assembly GCA_964543995.1. Taxonomy (GTDB): domain Bacteria; phylum Bacteroidota; class Bacteroidia; order Bacteroidales; family CAIXTV01; genus CAIXTV01. The sequence goes on along the minus strand of CAZJBB010000255.1, from coordinate 220 downwards.
GTCCGTGAGGAAGGATTGGTAGATGTGGCAAAGTGTTTTTGACCATCAAATAAGCCATTGGTCATGTATTTTTCAGGTTGTAAATAAGGTAAATACCCTAAGGTGAAATACTCTGGATAACGACCTTTGTAATATCCGTTAGGACCAGGCTCAGTGCCATTTTTACGAATGGCGGCGTAAGCTGCCTCACGGTCGAAACCTTTCAGGTCTTTGGCAAAGG
>CAZJBB010000254.1:0-4189 GCA_964543995.1 uncultured Bacteroidales bacterium | reverse complement strand
ATAATGGTTTCATCAACCGAAGAAAGTAAAACAAACAATCCGTTATCAATGGCCGGCTGAGGCGAAATTAATAAGCCATGATACTTTCGGGTGTTGCAACCAATGATGGTGGTGTTTGAAAAAGAGCCGCTTCGATTCGCTCTGATAAACTCCTTAGAAAGCGAATAGTTGAGGTTTACCAGTTGTTTTTTATCAAATTGAATATAAGACATATAGATCAGTTAAATAGGATGTTTTCTAGGTTAAAAGTAGATACCGTTAGTAATTCACAAAAGTATAACAAAATGAGCAATATAATTTGAATTCATCATTCAAATAAAGCAAATTTAATAAAAATATGAATTAGGTACTTCAGAAAAATTAAAACGTGAACTTCAAGCCCGGTCCATCATTATTGATTCCAAAATGTATTTGAGGTTTACTTATATATGAACTCGCCCCTTTTTGCTGAGCATTATGCAATTGAATGGCTGCAGCCTTATGTCTTGAAAACTTAAAATAATATGGGATGCCCAAAATGGCTAAACCACTTCCAACACCAACACTCAACCAATTTACCGGCCATTTCTTCGATTGGGTATAACTAAATGAATATATTGCCAGTCCTCCGCCAATTAATACCAATCCTAAAGTGGCTTCTTTGCTCGATTCGGCTATGCATATTTCCTTATATGCCTGTGGATTCGGTTTCATTATATTCATCATGTCTTTCATCTTGATTTCTTTTCCATGATAAAAATACTTAGACCCACTCCTATATTCTTTTTTTAAAACAATGGAATCGGAAAGGTTTTGAGCAAAGACATGATTTGATGCAATGATCATCAAAACAGCAAATTGCGTCCATTTAAATAAACACTTCATTTAAAATTAATTAGAATGAAACATTTCTTCGAGCAAGACATTATATAGGACAGAAACTTCCATTCCCATGGCTCGTATTTGCTGAGGCACAATACTTTGATCCGATTGCCCCGGAACCGTATTCACTTCTAGGAAATAGAACTGCTTCCCGGTAAAAATATAATCGATACGAACCACGCCTTTGCAATTTAATTGATTGTATATCATAGCACTTAGCGATTTTACTTGGATAGCCCATTTCTCATCCAATTCGGCAGGGGTCACTTCGTTTGATTTTCCGAGATACTTGGCTTCGTAATCGAAGAAACTCTTTTGAGAAATCACTTCCGTTAATGGAAGCACGGTCAAATTTCCTTTGCTTCTGAATATTCCACAAGTAATTTCCCTCCCTTTAATAAATTCCTCAATGAGTATTTCATGGTCTTGAGTAAATGCCAATTCGATGGCTTCTTTAAGTTTCGATTTTTTCTCCACCAAACTAATTCCTATGCTGGAACCCCCGTTATTCGGTTTTACAATGCATGGAAACCCAAGAAAATCTGCAATCTGCTCCATATTTGGAACATAATTTTTTTGAATCAAAAGCCCTTTGGCTGTTTTTATTTTCATCTGGCTAACCACACTTTTACAATATTGCTTGTTAAAAGTTAAGGATGAAACTGCAGCTGAGCAAGTTTGATACGGAATTCCAATCATATCCAAATACCCTTGCAGCATCCCATCTTCTCCGGGAGTGCCATGAATGATGATGAAAGCACCATCAAAAATCACTTTTTTATTGTCAATGGTCAAAGAGAAATCATTCTTATCTACTTCAATTTTAGTTTTTCCATTACTGTAGTACCATTTCTTCTTTTCAATAAGAATTAAAAACACTTCATATTTCGACTTATCAATGTTTTCCTGCACTTGAACAGCACTTTTTATCGATATTTCATGCTCTCCGGAATATCCACCGGCCAATAAGGCAATATTCTTTTTCTTCATTTGTAGAATTTCTGATTTCGTTTTTGCAATTGCAAAGATAGCTTAATTCGATATGCATTTTTAACTGAAATAGCACATTAAATTCACAAATTGCTAACAAAATCGGAATTTTTAATTTTGAAATTCATATAATAAAAGTACCTTTGTTGAGTTTTATTAAGGTTCTGAATCGCAGCAAAGCATGAATTTTTGGCAATTTATTCGTTCTAAAGTTTTCTTCAAGCATTTGGCAATTGCTTTTGGTTTAACTTTAGTCATTCTTTTCATCCTAATAAAAGGATTGAGTATCTATACCGGACATGGGAATTTCATTGTGGTACCCAACTTAATCGGTCAAAATTTAAAAGACATCAAAGAAAAGGAACAATATAAAGATTTTCAATTAATTGTCATCGATTCTATTCATGATCCCAAGAAAATTAAAGGAAGCATCGTTAACCAAGACCCGCTTCCCAATGCAAAAGTAAAAAAGAACCGTACCATTTATTTAAGCATCGTTTCCGAAGTTCCTGAATTTATTTTAATGCCAAACCTCGTTGACTTAACTCAGCGCCAAGCCATTAGTCAATTGGAAGTCATGGGATTGAAACTGGAAAACATTGAATATGTACCTAATGAATTTAAGAATGTGGTTTTAGGACAAAAATATAAAGGGGCTGCTATTAAACCCGACACCCGCATAGAAAAGGGATCCGGTATCGTATTATTAATGAGTAGTGGGTCGAACGACGCTAAAATCAACATTCCATTACTTATCGGTAAAAAGCAAAGTGAAGCACATAAAATTTTAGAAAGCTTGGGACTGAAGGTGGGGGAGGAAATTTTTAGAGACGGAAACGATACTTCTCATGCTAAAATCTCCAAGCAAAGTCCGGCTTTTAATAGAGGAGCGGTGATTAATGTTGGACAAACCATTGATTTGTGGTACAGTTCCGATAAAAAGACCAATTTTAAAGAATTGCTCGACGATTATCTGAAACAATTTGACGAATAATAACATATTAAAATGAGAATTCAAATCGCTTTTTGGGTGATGTTGCATATATTGTTTTTAAATCAACTTCATTCACAAGAAATTATCACCCCACTTCAATTTAACCCTGTCATTAAGGAGCAATTTGCGAAAAATCAGCATCCTAAAACAAATGTAAGCCTCACCCTTCCTTTTATTGACGATTTTTCAAACTATACCGGATTTCCAAATCCGGGACTTTGGGCTGATCAATTTGCTTATGTGAACTCCACCTATGGATTTAATCCGCCCACCAAAGGTTTTGTTACCTTGGATGCCATTAACGATTCCGGAAGTGTTTATAGCACTGCTTCTGCCTTTCAATTTATTGCCGACCACCTCACTTCACAAACCATTCGGCTGGATTCGGTGTTTAGCCCCACTCCTGCCCCTTTGCTAAAAAAAGATTCTATCTATTTCAGCTTTTATTTCAGCCCCTCGGGCGGTATGGGTCCCGTTTGGGAGTCCATTGGCGACGCTCCTGAAAAAGATGATTCTTTGGTATTGGAATTTTATTCGGCACCCACTGCTTCTTGGATACATGTTTGGGCAACCGAGGGCATGTCGCAACAAACATTATACGATTCCTGTGGATGTTATTTTAAACGAGTGATGATTCCCATTACAGATTCTGCAATGTTTTTCAATAATGGTTTTAAATTCCGTTTTTACAATTACGCCAGTTTATCCAATAACACCATTCCCAGTTGGGCAGGAAATGTGGATCAGTGGAACATCGATTACGTATATTTAAATGCCCACAGAACCAAAACCGACACCATTTTTAAGGATGTTGCTTTTGTGGAACCGGCACCTTCCGTCTTAAAAACCTATTACGAAATGCCTTGGAATCAGTTTAAAACTTTCCAAACCAATGAGCTTAAAGACACACTTTTTATGAAGGAAGTGAATTTAGACAATACCACCCAATTGATTAATTATAAGTACTATGTGAAAGATGAAACCAATGCCTTGGTGCATACTTGGGATGGAGGAAGCGAAAATATATTGCCCTATTTCCCCAATGGATTTCATACTTATGGCAATCATGCAACCCCTTTGGTAGATTTCACTTTCCCTTCCAACGCTCAAGACAGTGCTACTTTCAGCATCACTCACATCATGCGCAAGGACAATAACATCAGCGACTTTCGTCCACAAAACGATACCAATGTGATGGTTCAACATTTCTACAATTACTTTGCTTATGATGATGGAAGTGCAGAAAACGGTTACGGTCTCAATCCTGCAAATGCCATGTTGGCTTATAAATTCACCCTCAATCAACCCGACACTTTAAGGGCGGTTCAAATGTATTTCAATCAG
>CAZJBB010000253.1:0-4252 GCA_964543995.1 uncultured Bacteroidales bacterium | reverse complement strand
TAGATTCGCCTAACAGCAGTACTTTCAAAATTATCAACGGAACAATGCCTTTAGATGTGCTTTGGAATATTATCAAAGGGACTCCGACAGTGAACATAAATGATAATGGTGATGAAATTAAGATTTCTTCTTCTACCGGTTATTCTGTAGAGCTGATAATAACAGACAAGAATGGATGTAAATTATTTAAAATCTGTGAACCTAACCCTTAAAATAAATGCCATGCAGAAATTCTTTATTAAACATGTACTTTTAAAAACCATGTTCCAACGAATCATGTTGTTGCAATTTTATGTAATTATATATTGTAATGCAAATGTATTTGCTCAATTCTCCACTATAGAAATAGATGGATTAAACTATACTTCATACCTTACCGACAAAGGGAGTAAAGCCATTAAAATATGTGAAGGTCAAAAAGTAAAGTTTATTGTAAAAGACAATTATTCATCATTATTAACTTATGTGGCACATACCGGAGATGGCAGTTCAGACTATACTTTTACTAATAACGAACTAGAATATACATATAGGTACATGAATCACGGAGAATGGCCAGCTACATTTCGAATGAATTTGGGAGGAATAGATTCAACCATAAACTTAGTGATTCATGTTGACGTCTGTTCTGATTTTGAATGCTATAACTGCATTGGTTCTTTTTCTCCTGAACCAGGGATGACTTATTCCTTGAGTACCTGGGTGAAGGAAAGTGGTGTATCTGCCACTACTCTAAAATATAATGATGCTAAAGTTCAGATTGGAGTGCAACCTTCTCATTCAAATTGGCCAATCGAAATTTCCACTTCCGGTATGATCATCGATGGCTGGCAAAGAATTGACAGTGTCTTTACAATTCCATCTGGAACGACCCATTTAGAAATCAAACTTTTGAATACAGGGGCACATTCTGTGGATTGTTTTTTTGATGATATAAGAATTCATCCTTTGAATGGGAGTGCTAAAACCTATGTATATGACCCTGTAAACTTACGATTGGTGGCAGAGCTTGATGAAAATAATTATGCAACTTTTTACGAATACGATGAAGAAGGGAGACTCATCAGAGTTAAAAAAGAAACGGAAAGAGGCATTATGACCATAAAAGAGAGTAGAAACAACACGTATAAAATTCCTCCATCTAATTAAAATATTTGAAATGAAACTTGGGTTTATTTTTCTGTTAATGACTATGGGAATTAGGGCTTTTGCCCAATCCATTCCTAATGAGGATTTATCCAAGGATGAATTCACTAAGGTATTATCAGAAGTTAATAATTGGTATCTCTCAACTCCTAATTACTCATTCGAAATAAAGTACATCTCATATAATGATTACATCACAAAGGTTCCAGTTGAAAAACAAGAAGGACATTTTGTAAAAAGAGGAAATAATTACCTTAGTTCTGCGATAGAAGGGGTTACTATGCAAAATGACAAGTATAAAGTTTCGTTGAATAATGAAGAAAAAATAATGGCAGTATCACACCCTGATAGTACTTTAAAAACCGGAATTCAAATTAATGAGTACCAAGGATTTTTAAATCTCTGTTCAGAGTTAAAATGCAAAAACTTAGATTATGAGAAGCTTTATGAAATGAACTTTGGGAAAATAGCTTCCATTACCAAGATTCAAATTGGTGTCAATTCATTGCATCAAATTACTCGAGTAATTATGTTTTACAGGAGAAAAACGAATGAAAACAAAAACGGTTCTGTGATTACCCCCCGCTTGGAAATTATTTTAACTAATTACAAAACTACCAATAGTACTGTTAGTTTTGATGAAAGCCAATACTTTACAATGGAAAACAAAAAAATAAGGCCGGTTGGAAAGTATTCCAACTTTAAAATATTGAATCATATAGTCAAAAAATAGTTTTATGAAAAATAAACTCCTTGCTTATATTGTTAGAAACATCATTCTTTTATTCCTTAAAAATGTTTCATTTGTATTTTTATTGTCTTCGATGTTTTTATTGTTTTTCACTGAAGTCTCTAATGGGGCTGAAATTAAAGTTTGGAACCGGCTGTCTGGAAATCAGGTAGCCCAAAGTGCTACATTAAACAGTACCCTTCCAAGTATTGCATGTAGCCATAAAAACAAAAAAGTAACCAATGAGATTACCTTAGGAGTTAATTATTTTAATAATGCTTGCCAGACGAACAATTATATATGCGAAGTGAATTTTTCTATTTCTAAAATAGATTCTTTAAATTCAACCTCGACTATCTCTAATTTATCACTTCAAATCACTTATTCTCAGTTCACAAATTCTTCTGTTTTCAATGATAAATCCGCATATAGATTTGAAGGTGGTTATTCTGCAACGGTTACGATAAATTCAGTGGTATTTAAAAACTTGGATGGTAGTAATTATATTGGGGCAGCTCCTGCGAATATATACTTAAGTAATGAAATAGAAACTGAAACTTATTATGATTTCAGCTCTTCTACTTTTACTGTTAACAATTCGTCCACTGACTCAGACAATGATACGGTAGTGGATATGATAAACGTGACTTGGAATAATTCAGGATTGTGTGCGGATGAATATCAATTGGAGTGGACCTATGTTAATGATTATGACATAGTCGCTGAAACCTATACTAATAGTGTAAAATTTGACTTTAGAAATAATTGTACCCGTGTTACTACTACCAACCAGTACTATTCCATTTCTAATATTTTTGACCACGGATATGTGCTTTTTAGGGTTAGAGGGGTATACCATTCTATTGATAATCCAAGTATTCCCATCTATGGAAATTGGAGCACCTCAACTGAATCGGGTTTGGTATCCAGTGTCAGTTCACAAAGCTATGTCTATCATAATACCGAGCCCCATGAATACAACAAAAACTGGCAATATAATGCAACCTATGCAGAAGAAGGTAAATTAAAGGAGGTAGTGAATTATGCAGACGGATCGCTTAGAAGTCGGCAGGCTGTTACAAGAATTAACACAAGCAATGATGTCATTGTTGGACAAACCATTTATGATTATATCGGCAGACCTGCTATCAATGTGCTGCCTACTCCTGTTTCCATTGCAAACACTAATATTCTCCCTTCTATAAAGTACTATAGCCGCTACAACCTTGACTCTCTCGGCAATGTATACACTGCAATTGATTTTGATACTACGGCAATTAATAAATTAACTGTCACAGGTTTAATGAGTAATACTTCTGGTTCATCTAATTATTATTCTCCTTTAAACAATAATAAAAAGAGTTTCAACTCATACCTGCCTGATGCTAAAGGTTTCCCATTTACACGTACCGAATACATGCGAGATAATACGGGTAAAGTAAAAACTCAAAAAGGGGTTGGTGAAAAGTTCATTAAAGACCAAAGCCATGAAACCAAATATTTATATGGCGCTGCTAACCAGGTTGAATTAGATAGATTGTTTGGCAGTGAAGTGGGCGATGCTTCACATTATAAAAAGAATGCGGTAATAGACCCTAATGGTCAAACCAGTATTAGCTATTTGGATCAAGAAGACAGAGTGATTGCCACATGTCTAGTTGGCGAGTCAGGAAGAGACCCTAGTGATACTGTAAATCGGCTATTATCTATTGCTTCTCCATTGAAAAAAACATTTCAAGTTGATTTATTCAATAAAAACGCAAAAGGGAAAAGCGCAAATAATATACCAAAGCTTGATCCGGATGGAACCCCCTATTTTGAGTTTTCATATCCCTTGATTATTCCTACTAATGATGATGATACTTTTTACTATGATTTATCTATCCCTCCACTGAATAACGATTCTTGTTTGGGTGAATCTAATCAACAAATTTGTTTAAATTGCATTTATGATTTAGAAATTCGACTTATAAGCGAATTCGATACTAGCGTTGTTCAATTAAATAGTATGATTGGGAGCTTTGATGTTATTTCTGAATACCCTTATTATCAATTCAAAACTAGTTGTGAAGACACTTTTCATACAATGTATTCTTTTCCCATTCACCTGAGTCCGGGAAATTATGTTCTCAGTAAAAAATTAAAATTAAATAAAGAAGCTCGTGATTTTTATGTAGATGTGTGTTTGGATACAACTAAAAATAAATGTCTAAAGACTTTAAATGATTTTATTCAGGAAGAACTTAGCAAAATTGATACAACTGCTTGCAATATCACCTGTGAAAAATGTGTGCAATTGTTAGGGTCAAAAGAAGATTGGATTAGCAGCGGGAGAGGATCATCTTTTAGCTATGATGCGGCAGTTGAAGAATGCAT